>JABMPK010000033.1 GCA_013203725.1 Candidatus Uhrbacteria bacterium
CCTATTGGGTTTGCTTCGTTCCTCGCAATGACAAGATAGCAAACACCAGCTCGTAGGGACAGGTCGCGCCCTGTCCGCTTCCAGCAAACACCAGCTCGTAGGGGAGGGATTCTTCCCTCCCGCGCTAGCAGATGCAAGCAAAAAGCAGGCACCAAATGCCTGCTATCTAACTTGCCAACTTTGATCCTTGCGCGTCTTCGCAAACTCCACGCCTGACTGCACATTCTTACCTTCGATCTGAAGCGCGTCGATTACGAGTACTCCAATGCGAGTGCCTTCCGAACTCGTCTTTAAACTGATGTCTGAACCAGCGTCTCCAAGGTGCGCCTTCAAGATCTTGAGCCTTTTCCAGACACCATCGATCTCGACTTCGGTCCAAGTCCCTGGCCATGGGTCATACGCTCTCACCATGCGCTCAATCTCGTCAATTGGAGCCTCCCAGTTAATCCGAGCGTTCTCTCGGCTCATCATCTTGCAAAACGTTGCAAGATCGTGGTCCTGCGTCTTTGGCGTCATCCGCTCCTTTGCCCATTCGTTTGCAAAGTTTGGTAGATGGTCTGCACCCATTTTCATGAGCTCTGGCAGCAATTCAGCGGTTGTCTTACGACCAATAGTGAGCCTCTGGACGTCCAAAATTGGCCCGTGGTCCATTTTATCGTCCATTAACATGATACAGACCCCCGTTTCCTTATCCCCGGCTAAAATCGCCGCCGGAACTGGAGCCGCTCCCCTGTGTAGAGGAAGGAGGGAAGGGTGGATATTGAGCGTTCCGTATGGTGGCAACTCAACAAGATCGTTCGGCAAAATCTGTCCATACGCGACCACAATGTGAAGCTCAGCATCAATCTCAGCGAGCTCGTCCATCGCGTCAGCCGCTTTCATCGGCGTGAGAACCTTGATCGAATTCGCCTCCGCAAGATCGTGTATCGGTGACTTTGTAACTACCTGTTTTCGCCCTACTGGCTTTGGTGGCTGAGTTACAACAGCCTTAACTTCAAAACGCTCATCATCTATGAGCGCCTGCAGTCCATATGTAGAAACCTCGGGTGTGCCGAAGTATACGACTGTTAAAGTATCAAATTTGTACGTTCCCGCCATGTGTGTAGACTTTAACCTTTTCTATAAACAATATTCCGTCCAAGTGGTCAATCTCATGCTGGAATACTACAGCGAGTGTTCCTTTTAAACTCAAAGTAACCGGATAACCATCTTGAGAGTACGCCTTGACCTTGACCTTCTTGTGACGTTCCACCATTCCGTAGACTCCAGGAACAGATAAGCAGCCTTCTTCAAAGTCGATCTTACTCATTGATCGGGACACGATCTTGGGATTCACGAAAGCCGTTGGTCCCGAGTCTGCCATATCAACGATAATGAGTCGGTCATGCACGCCAACCTGCGGCGCAGCAATACCGATCCCCTTATCTTCTTCCATTGCTTCCTTAAGGTCTTTTACAAGCTCATTTAACTCATCCGAACCAAAACGAGCCTCGTCAACATGCAACGAAGCGATCTTTAATTCGGGGTTAGGATGTACTAAAACAGCTCTTTTCATGCATCGATACTAGCCCAACCTTGGCCGTTTGTCAAGCGGGAGGGGTTGACAAAACCGGCCGTTCATGGTACTTTCAACAGTCGAAATCGACCGGTTGTCTATCCAGAAACCGTGGAAATGGAGCTTGAGATGGCAAATCCTGAGCATGTTGAGGTTGTGAAGCGTGGCTCCGCTGCAATCTTGTGGTGGCGCAGGGAGAATCCTGGCATACGTCTGGACCTGAGTTACGCGAGCATGCCAGGTGTTGACCTGAGCTGTTCGAACCTGACGAACGCAGACCTGACGAACGCAAACCTGATCAACGCGAACCTGACGGGAGCGAACCTGACGGGAGCGAGGATGAAGGATGTCAAGATGGACGCCTCAATCGTTGAAATCGAGACCATGAAAGGTCTCAACACCGCCAAGGGTCTCAGTGGCCTCATCGCGATTGTCGCGGACAGGATGCGGGCGCAAGAACTCGCCTCGAAGTCCTGACCCAAAACCTCAGCCCCGACACAGAGCCCCGGCGCTCGTGGTCGGGGTCTTTGTTTTTAGTAGGAGTTTATAGAAATGTCGGATGATGGTGGGTACATGAACCATTCGCTCACAACCTCGTCTGGTGGAAGCTTAACCACAACCTCGCCACCCTCGCCTAGCGCACCTGGATACATTGCTCTAAATGACTCGGCGAGCTCAAGATCCTCTGTTGTGCGAAGCGTGTGAAGGTCTGCAAACGGGGGATAGCCCAACCGTCGTCGCATGGCGAGCTCGGACAGGAATAATTCTGTCGTTGATCCTAATACCTCTCTTATTACTGAGGGGTTTTTTGTTTGAATGGCCACGGGCACCTGTCCGCTCTTCGCCCACGATGTAAGTCGTCTAATTGTTCGCACTGCCTTCTCGAGCGACCTAAAGTCTCTGTACACAAACAGTTGCTCGGCGTTTAAAATAACTAGCCCAGACAAATTAGGTCGCGTGTAACTTAGGTTGTAGAGAAGCGCATTTGTTGCAATAACAATTCCAGACGTCGGCATTGCGTCGTTCGCCTCTACAATCCTTATAGACTGAGTAGGGAACAAGCGCTTAAGCTCGGCCGCTATATCGCGATTCGTCGTGCGCGCTTCGTATTCACCTGGTTTACGATTGTAGTATACAAAAAACGGTCGCGAGATTGTGTCCGCGGTCTTAATCATCTCCTGTACCTCCTCCGACACGTGATACGAGTCCGACGATCGGCGTGCTACATCCATATCTATAACGTCAGCACCAGGGTCGCTCCACCCGTCTACGCTGAACTCGCCATCTTCAATACGAGGCATTGTGCCCATCATGATCGTAGCGTTCGTGTGTGTCTCACGTCGAGCCTGCAAACACCATCGCACATCGTAATGAGGGTTTTGATCAGATTGTGAGTGGTCATCTTCGCCACAAGCGAGCACAACGACGCGAGTGTTGGAGCTTGGTGGAACTAGAGCCCCGATTCTGGTAGTGACGACTAGGCGATGCGATCCTGATCGAATCGCGTTCCACCCGTCTAACGCCTGCGTCTTGTTCATGTTACCGCCGAATATTGCAATGCTGTCGGTGACCTGAGCGGACGCGTTGATCAGTTCACGCATCATGTTGATGTCAGGGCATATAACAAGCACAGGATCGTCACTAGATCGCAACATGGTTACAACTACTGACAACGAGAATCGGTCTGACGGTACGACGACTGTTTGATGTGGCGTAGATTTGATGTTTCCAATGATCGTCTTTAAGAGCTCAACATGTGCCTCTGGCATCGATAGCGAAACGGGTGTGAGCTCAAGATCAACTCTCTTGGTTGCGCGCTTCAGAAACTCTGGTATCGCAGAGTTCAAAATACTAGACAACGACTGATACGTTCGTGTTGCAAGCTGTTTGTAGAACGTGAGATCTGCGTCAGTCAAAGGATCAACGTCATAGACTTTAACGATATCAGCGAGTCTCTTGATGTCGGACGACCCCATAAGCTCAACCACAACACCACGCTCGGGTTTTCCGCGCAAAGTAATCTCAACAAAAGATCCCACTGCAACAGTGAGATCCTCCGGAATTCTGTAGTCGTATGGTTGCGCCGAACGAGGAAATCGTCGTATCGGCGCTACTTTTGCAAACATATCAGTGTAGTTTTGCGACCATCGTTAAGTGCCCAATGCCATAGGGATGCTCGTAAGCAAGCTCGTCCATGGTGTAATTGGTGTCAGCAAGTAATCCCCAGAATAGTCGAATTGAATCGAGTCCTTGCGCGCCCTGTTCTTCCACAGTGATATCCGAAATTTTCAATAATTGCACGCTGTTACCATCGGTAAGTGCTGACCGAATATTCTTGTCGAATGCCTCGGCATCCTTATGTATTCCACCAGGGGAGAGTTCTGACAGTCTATGCGAAAGTTCCGCTGAGCAAAGAACGGCAATTCTTCTGTCCGTCACATTGATAGCTTCCCGAATATTTCCACCAAGCACTATCAACTCTTTCGCTGACGCAACCGGAGGCGTGATAACCACAAGCTTACGATCCTGAATGAATTCGTTAAGCATTACCAAAGGTATAGCTGACCCGTGATCAAGTTCGTCGTTTGTTGTCATCGTTGATCTTGTGCCTGAATGTCGAACTGTTCGTTGTATCTTGTCTATCAACCTCATATCCGGTTGAAAAGAAACAGATGTGCTCATGTCTCCAAACTCCTTCAAAGACGCAATATAGGGATCGTGAAAAGCAATTCCTAAGGCC
>JABMPK010000034.1 GCA_013203725.1 Candidatus Uhrbacteria bacterium
CAACAGTTGAGTCCAAGTGAGCGAATGTTGTAGCGGGCGCTGGGTCGGTAAGGTCGTCGGCTGGAACGTAAACGGCCTGGATTGATGTAATCGATCCTTTCTTTGTAGACGTAATTCGTTCCTGTAGCTGTCCCATTTCCTGAGCAAGCGTTGGCTGGTAACCAACGGCTGACGGAATACGTCCGAGCAGTGAACTCACCTCAGAACCGGCCTGTGTGAATCGGAAAATGTTGTCCACAAACAATAGAACATCTCGTCCTTCTTGGTCGCGGAAGTACTCAGACATCGTCAACGCTGTAAGGGCAACACGCGCACGTGCTCCTGGCGGTTCGTTCATCTGTCCAAATACCAATGCAGTCTTGTCCAAAACTTTTGATTCCTTCATCTCATGGTAAAGGTCGTTTCCTTCACGAGTTCGTTCACCAACACCGGCAAACACAGAGTATCCTCCATGCTCTGACGCAATGTTGTGGATGAGCTCCTGAATCAAAACAGTCTTTCCAACACCGGCTCCACCAAAGAGCCCGGTCTTTCCACCTTTCAAGAAGGGGCAGATTAGGTCTACAACTTTGATTCCTGTCTCAAACACCTCAGCTTCTGTTGTTTGGTCAGTAAAAGCAGGAGCTGCGGCGTGAATTGGCATGCGGCCTTCAGTCTTTGGTGCGTCCATCTCGTCGATAGGGTCACCAATAACGTTAAACATGCGTCCCAATGTTTCTGGTCCAACTGGAACAGAAATCGGTGCACCCGTGTTCACTACTTCCTGTCCACGAACGAGTCCGTCCGTTGAGTCCATGGCGATTGTTCGTACAATGTTTCCTCCAACATGCTGAGCAACCTCAAGCACAATCTTCTTGCCATCGCGCATGATCTCTAGCGCGGTAAGGATGTTTGGAAGATCGCCGTCATCAAAAGCAACGTCGATCACTGGTCCAATAATTTGTGTAATCTTTCCGTTCATATGTTTATTCTAATGCTGCTTTTCCGGACGAGATCTCCGCGATCTCCTGAGTAATAGCGGCTTGTCGAGCCTGGTTATATGTAAGTGTAAGGTCGTCGATCATGTCCGATGCCGCATCCGACGCGCTTTTCATCGCCATCATACGTGCCGAGTGTTCCGACGCCGCAGCTTCTAGCAACGCCTGGTAAACCTCCGACTCCATGATTCGAGGCAGGACCTGATCTAGAATCGCGAGTTCGCCTGGTTCGAATGTGAACTCCGGCGACTCGGTTTGTTCAACTGGCTCTGGAACATCGTGCGTGTCCATCACTCTCTCGCTAACGTCACCAAGGTCCCTGTCGCGCTCACCAAACGGTAGGATGCTCATTATTGTTGGAAGCTGTGACACCACTGACCGGAAGTCTGTGTATCCAATGAAGGCTTCGTCGTACACGCTCGTTGTGAACCCGTCCACAATCGTCTTAACGATCGGTCGAACAGTCTCAGCGCTCGGTGAGCTTGTAACATCGGTGTAGGTCTCAATGATATTGAGACCTAGCATCTTCGCTGCATGAGCCGCTCGCTTCCCCATCGTGATCACATCAATAGTTGCATCGGGTCGAGCATCCTTGAAGGCACGCGCTGCTCGCTGCATCTGGACGTTGTATCCACCAGCTAGCCCACGGTCACTCATAATCAGCACGAGTATCACGCGACCGGTCCCTTCTCGCTTCCGCAAAAGAGGGTGCTTTGAAATATCGGTTCTATCCGATATCTCGCGCACGAGTTCGCGCAAGTGCTTAACATACGGTCTAGACCCCGATACAGCATCCGTCGCCTTCTTCATCTTTGCTGCGGCGACAAGTTCCATCGCCTTGGTGATCTTCCGTGTGTTTTTCACACTTTTGATGCGCCGTTGAATTGTTTTCTTATTTACGGCCATAGTGATTCTAGATAGGTAAGGGCTGCAGAGCTGTGCGTGGTCGATGGTTAATGGTTCACGGTCCTCGAGTGAGCTCACGAACCATCAACCATGAACCAATAACTTGTCTCTTATTCCTTTAAAAAGTCTGTAGTAAACTCGGTAATCGCCTTAACAAGCATTTCCTTTGTGTCGTCCTCGAGCTTGAGCGATGTTTGCATCTCTTTTACGATTCCTTCATTCATTGAATGCATGTGGATGTAAAATGCGTTTTCCCATTCGCTGATCTTTTCAACTGGAACCTCATCGAGGTAACCGTTTGTCACGGCGAAGATAGACATAACCTGTTCGGCGACGCTAAGCGGACTGTACTGTGGTTGCTTCAACATCTCCACTGTTCGCTTACCACGCTCAATCTTTGAACGCGTACCTTCATCAAGATCAGATGCGAACTGAGAGAAAGCCTCCAACTCTCGGAACTGAGCAAGGTCAAGACGAAGCTGCTTTGCAACAGACTTCATAGCCTTTGTCTGCGCGCTTGATCCAACACGTGAAACAGACAAACCAACGTTTAGGGCTGGTCGCAACCCCTTGTTAAAGAGATCCGACTCCAAGTAAATCTGCCCGTCCGTGA
>JABMPK010000035.1 GCA_013203725.1 Candidatus Uhrbacteria bacterium
CAACAATATCCTCAAACTCAGTCGGCTTCAGGTCAACAAGATATCGCTGCATTCCCTCCGACTCCAATTGGAATACCCCAACAGTCTCACCGCGTCCAAGGAGCTCAAAAGTAAGCTTATCATCCAGCTCAAGGGCGTCGACGTCGATCTTGTCGCCATGAACCGCATCGATGATCTCCAGCGCCTGCTCGATAATCGTAAGGTTAGACAATCCCAAGAAGTCCATCTTAACCAACCCCGCAGCTTCCACCGGACCCAACGAATACTGGCTAACGTAATCCAGGTCCTCGTGTTGAGATTCCTGAATCGGCACGTAATGCGTAAGCGGTTTGTCCGAGATCACAATTCCACACGCGTGTTGCGATGTATGACGCGGCGTTCCCTCAAGTTTCTGCGCGAGGTCGATCACGCGCTTTGTCATCGAGTTTGACTGGTAGTCGTTGCGCAACTCAACATGTTCAACCTTAGCAATCTCGAGCGGTGTATGTCGGCCCTGTACTGGTAGTGGTATAAGCTTAGAAATTCGGTCGGATTCCTGAAAGTCTAGCCCAAGAACTCGTGCGGCATCACGCACAGCAGCGCGCGGCATCATTGTTCCAAATGTGATGATTCCCGCAACGTGGTCAGCGCCATACTTGTTACGCACGTAGTCTAGAACCTCGGCTCGGCGCGAGTCCGCGAAGTCCATGTCGATATCTGGCATCGATATTCGGTCGGGGTTCAAGAAACGCTCAAAGAGCAAGTCGTACTTCAAAGGGTCGATGTCAGTAATTTGTAGCGCATACGACAAGATCGATCCCGCAGCCGACCCACGTCCCGGGCCCACCAAAATCTTGTTCTCGCGAGCAAAATTCAAGAAGTCTTGCACAATCAAGAAGTACGATGCGAATCCCATGCTCGATATGGTCTCAAACTCAAACTCAAACCGATCACGAATCTCCTTCGTCTCTTCAGAGTATCTTTTCTTCAAACCAATTTCACACAGCTCACGCAAATAATCCGAGTCCTTCTTACCCTCAGGCATCTCGAACACCGGCAAGTAATTGTTGCCAAGGTCGATCTCGACATTACACATGTCCGCAATCTTCTTTGTGTTCTCCAGCGCCTCTTCGACCGCCGCAAACTCCTTAGCAATCACGTCGGGGTGAACCATGGAGAGGTCAACGTCGATTCCAGACATTCGGCGATAATCCTCCAACGTCTTCCCTCCCTGAATACAACGCAAAGACTCCCATGCCTCATGGTCGTCAGGGCTTAAGTACACAGAGTTCGAGGTTGCAACAAGCGGAACACCTGTTGTCTTGGACAATTCAATGAGCTCAGTATTCACCTGTACCTGCTCTGCAGAATCTGGCCGACAAACAAGTTCAAGATAAAAATTACCAACTCCAAACAAGTTCTGATAAAACAGAGCGACTTCTTCCGCCTTCTTTCTGTCTCCAATCAAAAGCAATGCAGGTATCTGTCCACCAATTCCACCAGATAAACCAATCAGGCCTTCATGGAGCTCTGCCATGATCTCGTTGTCGATTCTCGCAGTATAGTAAAAACCTTCCAAGAATCCGATACTCGACAACTTCAATAGATTTTTATAACCGACATTATTCTTTGCGAGCAACACAAGCCGCCAAGCAGTTTTGTCGATCCGAGCGCGTTTCAGGTTCCGATGTTCTATAGCAACATGAAAGTCGACTCCAATAATCGGCTTCATGTCATTCGCCTTACATTTCTCGTAAAACGGAACGATACCGTACATCGCATCATTATCAGTCAAAGCAATCGCCGTAGCCCCCTGCTCCTTTGCACGCAAAACAAGCGCTTCGGGACTTGGAAGCGCATTCAGTAAACTGTAATGCGAGTGAACATGAAGTTGAACGAAGTCCTGTGCCATGGCCAGATTTTACCAGAGATCGCACACATAAGAAATATTGACGGTATAGACGTAATATGGGGCGGATAAGTTGGAAAAGATTTCAACATACTACCCAATGAATACAGGCCTCGATCATCAATAATTATTGCCCACGAAAACAAATGTTCACGTTTTCAAACCCACCTGAGTTCTAGAACGTGAAATGCCGAAATGTTTTAAATCAATGAACTGTATTGAGCGGTAGACATCGTGTGTATGTGTGCTAATGTTCACTTTGGAGAAACTATGCAAAAACTCATTGTTATCTGTGGAGCGCCAGGGACCGGGAAAACGACTCTGTCCGAGGTGCTCTCGAGGCGATTGAACGTCGTATGCCTGAACAAGGACGTAATCAAAGAGCGTCTGTACGAGCTCATGGATATGTCTACACTCGACGACAGCAGAGTAGCTGGGCGTATTTCTATCAAGCTCTTGAAGCATCTGGCCGAGATCCAGCTGCAACGTGGAGTCGACTTGATCATCGAGTCACCTTTCACGTTCCCCGGCGACAACGAGATGCTCGCTGCATGGCAAGACAGATTCGGACTGAGACTTGTCTGCATCGAGTGCACAGTAAAACCAAGCATTCGTACATTTCGCTTCGTGACTAGACCTAGACATGCGTGTCATCACGATGTTGATCGCGCGACCGTAGACGACCCCATGGACACGAATCCGCTTGCACACCTGCCCGGCGAGGTCATCCGTGTCGACACAGATCGTCCCGTGAACGATATCGTGAACGAAGTACTTGCCGCAATCTAAAACTCGAGCCTGAGCTCGAGTCTTTTTTTTACTATTATTTTTCTTCTCGTTTCTCGTCCCACTGCTTCTTTACCGTACGCAACGCTGACCCCGCTGCAGCTGTTGCAACGTTTGCGAATGCGTCGATCAACTTTCCGTGATGGTCCAATTTATCTTTCACACCATTGATTGCAGACTCGATCTTTACCAGAACATGCCGCGCTTCGTCTAGCGCCAAGTGAACTCTTCGCATTACCATAGCAACGTGATAAATCGCCCAGCAAAGGAACGCTGTAAACCAAAGCGCGCAAAATGCAAGCACGATCCAAAGGATGTCGAGTGAGTCGATCATAGGCACCTCCATTATAACAGACAAGTTAGTCTCTGATAACTACGCTATGTGTTGATATCAATGCGTCGGTAATTTTTTTCATGTCAGCGTCGACTTCTTCCGATGTCAACGTACGACTTGATGCAAGATCTAGATGCACCGCGAGAGATTTCTTACCACTCTCGATTTGAGAACCTCTGTACAGATCGAACAGTTCTATCTTCTTCAACAACGTCGAGTTGGTCATCATCGTCGCCTCAAGTTCACCATACGAGATATGCTCGTCTACAAGCAAAGCAAGGTCCCGCAACGCAGCCGGAAACTCCGAAGGCTCACTGTAACTTGGGTCGAGTTTCATGTGCTTTTCCAGTTCCGGCAAGTCGATCTCGAGCAATGCAATTTTGTGCTCAATCCCAAACGCTTGAACAACTATTGGGTGCACTTCACCGAGCGTCCCAACAGCATCGCCACCAACCATGATTTGTGCCGAGCGTCCTGGATGCCATTGCCCAGATAAACCGTTTCTAGAAAGCTCGAAAGCAACATGATACTTACTCATGATAATTTCTAGCGAGCCTTTTATGTGACGGAACAAATTTTCTCCACCAACATCGTCAACGATCGCCACCATCAACATCGAACGCTCGTCAGGCAAGTCGCCATCTCTCTTCAAGTACACGCGCTGAAGCTCGAACAATCTCTCAACTCCGTCACGATGCTCGTTGTCTGCAATCGTGCGCAGCATGTTTGGAATTAACGACGGTCGCATCAATGCTTGGTCATTCGCCAACGGATTCACAACCGTGAGTCCAAGAGCAGGGTCGACCCCGGCACGACGCGCGTCCTCTGGATCTATGAACGAGTTTGCATATACCTCTGTCCATCCAGATCCTGACAACATATCCTTGATCTCATTCTCGCGATCCAACAGATGATCTCGGTCTCTACGCGGGATAACACCAGACGGTATCGTACTGGGCAAGTTCTCGTAACCGTAAAGACGCGCGATCTCTTCAATCAGATCAACATCTGCCTCAATGTCCATGTCGCGCCAAAACGGCACCTTAACCTCGTGCACGCCGTCTTCTTCTGTGTCAGATATCGCAAACCCTAGCCTAGTCAACATACCAATCTGCGTATCCGTGTCGATTTCTATACCTATCAACTTGTTTACTTTATCTGGTCTCAAGTAGAAGACCTTGTTCATATACTCACCGCGGCGAACATCCTTAACCGAACTTACAACTTTCCCGTTCGCGATCTCCTGCAACAACTCAACCGCTCGCGCCATTCCGTACGCCGCCAACTCTGTAGACAAACCTTTCTCGTACAAAGCCTGCGAGTCTGACTGCAAGTTCAGCGCGCGCCATGTACCACGAATTGACAACGGCTCAAACGTTGCGGCCTCTAGAACTATTGTCTTGGTGTCACTCGTAACACCAGAATCCAAACCACCCATCACGCCCCCAACTGCAACCGGCTTTGAACCGTCTGCAATCACAAGCATGCCGTCCTCGAGGTCGTACTCCTTCTCATCAAGTGCGTTAAACTTCTCACCATTCTTTGCAGAGCGAACAACAATCTTTCCGCCATCAAGTTTCTGAAAATCAAACGCGTGCATCGGCTGACCGAGTTCAATGCGCACAAAGTTTGTAACGTCAACGATATTGTTGATTGGTTTTGCGCCCGCAAGTATTAATTTTTTCTGTAGCCACCAAGGTGACGGACCAACCTCCACATCCATCAAAAGGCCCATGTATCTTGGACACAAATCTTGTTCATCCACAGATACGCTGAACACATATTTATCCTCGCCATTAAACGAAGGAATATTCGGCTCCTTGGTGAACGGGTCATCCATGTCTCCCAGAGCTGCGGCACATGCCTCTCGCGCCTGCCCCACAACCGCCATACCGTCTGGTCGATTTGTAGTCATTTCAATATCAAAAATCGTATCTTCAAGACCCAGAACCTCGGACACTGGCATTCCAATATCCGACTCCTTTACGAGTACTTCAAGATCCCAAATACCGGTTCCGGGTCCAAGGCCCTGAAATCCAAGCTCCTCAGCCGCGCATATCATCCCAAAACTTTCCTCGCCACGAATCTTGGTCTCCTTCAAAGTGACCTCATCGTCACCATGCCATGCAACAAAAGCACCGGGCAACGCAACGGCGACAAACTGCCCGCCCTTGATATTCGTTCCGCCACACACGATTTTTACTGTATTGCCATCATTAACCTCAACAATGACCAGTTGAAGCTTGTCGGCATTTGGATGTGGGTCGATCTCCTTGATTCTGCCAACTATAACTTTGTCTAAATATCTGTCTACTTTAATCTTACGTTCAACTTCATTGCCAACCAAAGACAAACGCTTTGCAAATGCCTCAACATCTACATCGGTCTTACAAAATTCCTTTAGCCAACTGAATGGTATCAATGTATTCATACTAGAATTGTTGCAGAAATCGTACGTCGCCACTGTACATAGTACGTAAGTCAGATATATTCAGTCCCGCACGCATAGAAACCGTGCGTTCCAGACCCCAGCCAAACGCAAGTCCACTGTATTTTTCTGGATCGACTCCTCCGGCCCTCAATACATCTGGATGAAGCATACCCGCACCGCCAAGCTCTACCCAGCCGTCCTTACACATACGGCAGCCAATGCCTTGGCAAAGCCCGCACGAAATATCAACTTCGAACGACGGCTCAGTGAACCTAAAGTGATGCGGCCTCAACCGAATTTCGCGTTCAGGACCAAAGTATTCTTTTGCAAAATGATCGAACAGTCCCTTAAGGTCAGTTACGGTCACACCTTCGTCTATCAACAATCCTTCAAACTGGTGAAACATAGGAACATGACTCACGTCCGACTGTCGTCGGTACGTCTTGTTGATGTTCATCATGCGTATCGGCAAGTCGCCTCGTTCCATTTCGCGCACGTCTCCGTTTGTAGTATGTGGAGTCAAAACCATCTTTCCCTTCTTATCATCAGTCGGCGCGTCAATGAAAAACGTCTCCCAGTTGTCTCGTGCAGGATGATCCGGACCAACTCGCAAAGTCTCAAACGCGTACCACTCCCATTCAACCTCTGGGTGACGAACACGAGTAAAACCTAGACGCGCAAAAATAGCCTCGATCTCTCGGATCGCGGTAGTAGTCATGTGCAGGTGTCCAACAGGTGGAGCGATCCCGGGGAGAGTGATGTCGACAGCTTCTTCCGTAGCGAGCCCTTCCAAGCGCACTCGTTCAAGCTCAAGATCTTTTGCTTCAACTGCAATTTCCATCGATCGTTTAGCCTCGTTCGCCTCTTGACCGGCGGCTTTACGCTCATCGACGCTCATGTCTTTCAATAATCGCATCACGTCCTGCAATCCGCTTTTACGCCCCAAATACTTAACACGAAGCGCTTCAAGTTGATCGCTATCTGCAACCGAACCAAGATCTCCTTCAAAGGAAGTCTTTAATGTTTGTAATTCATCTTTAAAACTCATATCTTACTTTAACGATCTATCCTGCAATCAGGTTCATTATGTCCTTATACGTTACCAAAACTACCAGAATCATCAATAGCGCGAACCCTATCGCATGCGTCATACCCTCCAATCGCGCGGTAACTGGCTTTCGGCGTATGGCCTCTACTCCCAGGAAAAAGATTCGCCCGCCATCAAGCGCTGGGAATGGGATGATGTTTAAAATAGCGAGGTTAATGCTAAGCATTGCAGCGAAATGTATCAAGTATATGAATCCAAGGTCTGCAATCTCTCCAGTCAACACGGCGATTCCAACAGGACCTGCGACAGCATCTCCCGCTCCATTCCCTGTAATCAAGCCATGAATCAGATCAACAAAGCCTACAGCAGTTGCAGACGTCAAATTAACCGTTGCAACTCCCCCCTGCCATATAGATGAGAACGGACCGTACTGCACCATGCCAACCGTTGCGAGCTGAGTTCCGATTGCAACAAGGTCGTCTTCTATAAGTTCCGGCGCAACATGCACATCTATTGACTCTCCCTTACGCTCCACCGTCAATGTAGCTTCCGTGCCTTCAGGTATAAGACCAATCTGCTCGCGAGCTTGTTCGGAGTCGATCACCGATGTTCCGTCTATCACAGTCAGATGGTCGCCAAGCATTATGCCCGCCCTGTCCGCCGCGGAGTCTGGAAGCACGAACAAGACTTCAACGTGCGCGTCCTTCACAGTTGCAGAACCAAGATCAGCATCGTCCAGTATTGCAGGAAGTCCTGCCATGAAACCAACAGACAAAAGTACCCACGCCAACATAATGTTCATTGCAACTCCAGCGATCAAAACCAAGAACCGTTTCCACTTTGGCTTGCTCGCAAAACTGTCTGTATCCTCGCTATCCTCACCGCTCTCTCCGTGAATCTTCACAAACCCTCCGAGCGGGATCAAGTTGATTGTGTATTCCGTACCGCCTTTTTTATAAGCGAACAGTCGTGGAGGAAAGCCGAATCCAAACTCGTCCACCCTCATCCCAGACCACTTAGCTACGGCGAAATGCCCAAGTTCGTGAACAAATACGAGAAGAGATAGTACAATTAAAAAAATCAATATAGTTGTCATATGTGGAGAGAGTATACCAGATGTTGAAGCGTTTCAGTAGATTGGAGACTCTTGGCTAGCAATTGTAAATTATAAATTGTAAATCAAGGTCTAATTTGATAATTTTAAGTATACAAATTATTGCTTGAGCGTACTTTTTTCACAACTAAACAAACCACGCCCGCACCAGATTGGTGCGGGCGCGTGAGGGTGTGTGGGCTCAGCGAGGAGCCAGGAAGAGGTGGAACGCGTAGGGACCCGACATCTCGAACTCGCCGACATCGCCGACCATGTCGTCGACGCCCACGAAGCACTGCATGACGCTTGCGGAGTGCTTGTAGTACACGGTCTCCTCGCGACTAGCCAGCTTCGACGGCCTGATCGGATTCTGATCCAGAACGACCAGGTCCATGAACTCGCTCGGTGCAACCCAGACATTGCAGCCGTCGAGGCAGCTGACAGTCGTAGCGTGAGGCTCACCTTCTTGGGAACGTCTGAATTCCACCATCGCGAGCTGCTGGCGCTCCAGAAGGTCTTCCCTGGTCGGAATTCGCCACTTGTGACCTCCGACGACCAGGTTGAACACCTTGCGCCAGATCTCTTCACGACTAAAAGTTCGCATGAGTTCTCCCATTCTCGACCACCCGCCATGGGTAATCGGCCAATATTGACCTGGCAAAGTACCAGAAAAAGCAGGATTTGTCAACCTATTAGCACCAAGGCTAGGCTAACACTAGTCATTTCTGGATCCGGGGACAGTCCCGGGGACTGTCCCCGGCACCGCAAACGCTCACGGCACCGCAATCGCATGCGCCATTAAGCATCGACCATGAACAGACAACCGCTCAAATAAAAAAGCCCGCCCCGGAGTACCGGTGCGGGTCTTGTTTTCTAGTAGCCCCACTCGTGGGAAACGAGCGAACGCGTGTCGATGATGTCGCCCCAGGTATCTGGTACCGACGTAACGCTCAAGGCCAATCGGCCAGTATTGTCCACGTGTGAACCGACCGACAGTTCGCGATCTTCGCCGTCTGTTCGGCAGATGAACTCGAAGTCGTGCACCGATTTCCGCACCCTGTTCTCGAGCCTGAACTGCAACAGGGCGTAGAGCACGGTCTGAGCAAGCGTCGCCCAGCTCTCGCTTCCGTCGCTCGGCAGAATGCCGTCGACTTCGAACGCGCTACCGCCACGAAGCATGTAGAAGGAGACCAGATGCCAGCCAGGGGTCAACCGAGTCGACCACTCGTCGTGCATCGGGTCACCTCTCAAAGGAATCTTCCCCACCGAAATCGCCGGAGACGCGAGCGCGACATCGTTACCGAACCATCGGAACAGGTCGGACATCGTAACCGGCTGTTCCTGCGGAATGCAGAACAGCATCGCACCGTGGTTCGGCCCCATGCTCGCCAACACCTTCTCGGTGAACGGCATCTTCTTGAGCAACTCGAGGTCGGCGTCGGTGAACTTCATCTCACCACGCGTGGCTTGCGCCATACGCCATGGGTCAAACACCGTCAAGTGATGACCTGTGTCTTCATCGTCGAACTTCAGCACTCGCCGAACATTCGACCAGTCCGCACCGTCGTAGAATTCCTGCAATCTGGCGGCAACCTCGGAATGCTCAGGAACGCACCGTCGATTACGGAGCTTGAGCACGTCGCCAACCGTAACATCTCCGCGTACCAACGCACCCATCAGACCCGACACCACGCCCGGATTCACCTCGAATCCCTGCATCGCACGCGGGTGAAAATCCCGATCGCCCAACAGACTCAGCAACGTCTCCATCGCTGCAACCTGCAGATCTGCTCTACTCGTTTGTCTCGACATACAACCTCCTCGCCTCGGTGCCTATAGCCCGAGGACGAATCTGCGTCGCGGTAGAGGATTCTCCGCGAACAAGTGCAGTAAAGCATGGTAAAGCGAGGGAGTCAAGAGAGGTGCGGGTAGTTTTACTGGTACTGCCTAGCGCTGGTATTACCAGAATGACTTGGTGGGGGGACAGATTTAAATCTGTCCCCCGCTTGCAGTGCTGGTAAAGTTATCCACAGTTCTTGCCAATTTGCGTCACTAATAAAGTAATAAGCCCCATGTTTACTACCTTTCCTCGAAAAATATTTTGAACCAAAAACTCACGACCGTGCATTTTTGGTTCGATATTGCAAAACTTAAACGTTTACTCCAACTTCCCACCACTACTCTCAATCATCGCAATAATCTCATCACGCTTCGCCTCCATATCCTCAATCTTCTCCGCCTCAACGTTGATCCTGAGTACCGGCTCCGTGTTTGACGCCCGTACTCCAAACCACCAGGTTGGATAATCGATCCGGACACCATCGATCTCGGAGAGATCGGCGTCGGAAAGACTCGTATACATCTCTTTGACCTTCGCGATCGTCCCAAGTTTATCCTCTACATGAAAGTTAATCTCCCCAGACGCATGCCACGATTTGACTTCGGCTACAAGCTCCGACAACGGTTTGTTGGACTCGGACAACAGCTTAAGTAAAAGAAGTGTCGTTAACTCTGTCGACTCCACATTAAAGAAGTCCGCGTAGTAAAGATGCGCCGACAACTCGCCGGCAAACACCGCACCACTTTCTCGCATCTCATGTTTTATCTTCGCGTGACCAACCGGCGTCATCTTGTATTTACCGCCAAGCTTTTCTACCAACGCATTCACATCACGAGAACATTGCACGTTTCCAAGTATCGTTGCGCCTGGATGCTTCAACAGCATCTCACGAGCAACCAACATTACAATCGAATCCCCAGCGACTATCTGACCCTTCTCGTCAATCAAACCAATTCGGTCACCATCAGCGTCGTAAGCAAGCCCCAAAGTTGCGTCCTCGTCTACAACTTTTTTTTGCAGATCAACCAGCGTCTCATGCTTGATAGGATTCGCCTCATGGTTCGGAAACGTTCCATCAAGATCCCAGTAAAGCTCGCCTATCGTAGTCCCGAGTCGCTTCTGCATATCGGGCAACAACATTCCAACCATTCCGTTTGCAGCGTCAGCCACCAACTTCATGCCACTCACATCAACGTCACCTACAAAATTGAAGATAGCGTCCAGGTATTCTTCCTTCGTACCCAGCGTTGAGCTTATGCCGCGCTCCTCAGCATCAACAAAATTTCCATCTATCACAAGTTGCTTTAACTCTTCCATTCCAGAACCCGTCCCTATCGGACTAACATCGCCCCGACTCAACTTAATTCCATTCCATCCCGCCGGATTATGCGAAGCCGTCACCATCAACCCGCCATCAATCTCATCATGCATCCCAACCGCGTAATACAACATCGGCGAACTGCACAATCCAATGTTCACAACATTGGATCCCATGGCGTTCACACCTCGCGTTAAATGCTCCACCATATCAGGTGACTCGGGTCGCATATCATACCCAATTGCAATGTTTTTTGCGCCTGTTAACACTACGTATGCGCGCCCAATAGCCTCAACAACCTCGGGTTCAAGCTCACCATTTACCAACCCCCGAATATCGTACGCTTTAAATATCTGCTCCGGAATGGACATATCCTTCATTTTTGGCTAAGCTTTAGGTGATTCCAGTATACTAAATTTATCTTATATGCCAATACTCATCATATTTCTCGGCCTGCTTATTGCAGCTGCCGTGTTCACACTATTCCTATACAACTCACTCGTTTCAAAACGAACTCATGTTGACGAAGGTTGGTCCGATATCGACATTCAACTAAAGCGACGATACGACTTGATCCCAAACTTGATCGAAACAGTAAAAGGAGCAGCGGCACACGAACGCGAGACGCTCGAGAGCGTGACAAATGCGCGAACCAACGCCATGAACGCAGAAAAGTCTGGCGACCCTAAAGCCATGGGAGCTGCCGAGAACATGTTGTCCGGCACATTGAAGACGTTGTTCGCCGTGTCGGAGAACTACCCTGCTCTTCGCGCAAACGAGAACTTCTTGAATTTGCAAAACACACTTACAGACACGGAAAACAAGATTCAGGCAGCTCGCCGTTTCTACAACTCGCAGGTGTCCGACCTCAACATTGCCGTTGAAAAGTTCCCAGCCGTACTAATCGCTGGTGCTCTTGGATTCAAGAAGCGTGACTTCTTTGAAATCGAAGACAAGGAAGAGCGTGAGAATGTAGAAGTAAAGTTCTAGACGATGTACAACGAAATCGCTTCCAATAAGCGCAAAACTTTTGCCTTGATGGTGATCTTCGTGTTAGTCGTGCTCGGATTCGGACTTGCGTTTGGCGCATATTACGGCGACTACTTTGGAGGGCTTATCATTGCGGCAATAGTATCTGTTGCCATGACGAGTATCAGTTACTTTAAAAGCGATAAGATTGCGCTTTCAGCATCTGGCGCCAAGGAGATTGAGAAGAAAGATAATCCGATGTTGTGGAATACGGTTGAGAACTTGGCCATAACAGCCGGCCTCCCAATGCCACGAGTTGCAATCATGAACGACCCTGCGCTCAACGCGTTTGCAACCGGACGCGATCACGACCATGCAGTCGTTGCGGTTACAACAGGGCTACTAGAAAAGCTCACACAAGTAGAGCTTGAGGGCGTTATTGCTCACGAGTTGTCTCACGTAAAAAACTACGATATCCGGTTGATGACAGTTGTTGTTGTATTGATCGGAACCATCGCATTACTTGCAGACATGATGCGCTTTGGATTCTACGGAGGCCGAGGTGACAGGAAAGGTGGCAACGCTATGATGGTCATCGCACTTGTACTGATAATAGTGTCACCGATCATAGGGCAACTGATCAAGCTCGCAGTATCTCGCCAACGTGAATACTTGGCAGATGCATCCGGCGCACTGCTCACACGATACCCAGAAGGACTAGCGTCAGCTCTGGAGAAGATCTCGGGCGACACACACCAGTTCCGCAAAGCAAACCACGCGACCGCTCACATGTTTATTAGCAGTCCCTTCAAAGGCAAAGCGTTCAAGAACGCATTCGCCACTCACCCACCTGCCGCCAAGCGTATCGAAAGACTTAGAAACATGATTTAATAGAACCATGACTGGCGACATTGTTGAAAAGTTTTCCACCCATTTAAAAAACGTACTGACAAGTGCGTTGTGCCTTGTTGTTGAAATGGGGTCAGAGAGCATCACGCC
>JABMPK010000036.1 GCA_013203725.1 Candidatus Uhrbacteria bacterium
CTCCTCGAGAGATTGATGGTTGTAGAATCAATGTCTAGTTGGAGTCCCGAGCTCAGATGAGCTCGGGCTTAGAAACGGGTTTGCAAGACCCTCATCAGTAGCATTGCGCTACTGGCTTCCGCGTCGACGCACCACTCGGCGCGTCAGGCCAGGGTTCTCTTGCGAGTCCCTAGGCGCTCTACGCAGGCTCTGGGCACGGTCGAAGATGCTATCTCGCTTGGTCCCTGAGGACCTGGCCGCCGTGGAGGCAGCCACGGGATCGACCCCGAAGGCCGTCTGCCATGCGTTGCGCACAGCAGCCAGCTTGCGCTGGAGCTTCTTCTGGTTGTGGGACGCGTAGACGCCATCCACAACCACCTCGCTCTCGAGCCTCTGGAAGTTGGCTCGGTCCCGGCGGATTTCCTCCTCTACCACAGGGAACTGCTCCACGAGGGTGCCGGCCTCGTTGCGCGTGTACCCAATACGCGTCCCCATGCTCCCCCGCACTTCAACTGTGCACACGCCGTGGTGCAGGGCGTTCAGGAACAGGACGTAGATGGTCTTTCGGATCGTGAGCTTGGTCATGTCTTCCTCCTCAGGAAATTGATTGGTTATTGGATCAATGTCCAGTAGGAGCCCCGAGCTCAGGCGAGCTCGGGGAAAAAGTTTGGGTTGCTAACCCAGTTTCTCGATGACGAAACGACGTCAAGGAGCCGGGCCCTAGCGCAAGGTTAGCAACACCTCGCGAAAGTCATGGAATCCTAACTGTACGATTCCACAAACATCCAGCCTCCTCGCAGGGAGATCAGAATAGGCTACGGCAACATGAGCTACACGACGGTGAGGGTGCACCACGCGATCGAGGACCCTTCCGGGAGGCACGTCGCCCCTTCCGGAAGTCGTGGGCCCTTGTACTGGCCCACGAGCATCTGATCACCCTTTGCGAGGGAGAACGAGATGCGGTTCATCACCACCTCCACACCCAGCTGCTCCGAAAAGACAGCGGCCGTGTTGGCGTGACCCACGATCGACTCGAAACCGGCTTTCACCAGTCCGCGAGCCTCCTCGAGCGTGACCTCCTTCACCTTGATGGTGGAGGTCAGCGACTCGAGCATACCCAGGGAAAAAGCATTCGCAACACGCATCAGACACCTCGCTCTCAGAACTTCGAATGATTTCTCAGTTCAGTTGAGCGTAAGAAACTCGTAGGTGCTGATGTTGGCACGTGGACTCTCAGAAAATCTTGTGCAAGCATGGCGCACACGATTTTCAGTCAAGTGCCCGAGAAGTCTCGGGCAAAGAGTGGCTGATTCGGCAGTCCCACCTACACTCGGAAATTACCCTTCTGAGTGATCAGGGGTGCTGTGCCACAGGCGGAGGAGATCCTCTTGGGTTGCGGGGAATTCCCACAAAGAGTACTCAGCATCCGACAACGAGACTTGGCAAGTCTCGAAGAAACCCGTGTCACGGCACGCCATGTGATCGAAGTCTGTTCGGACAACGATGCACCGGCCATCACCCAGGCGGAGAACCTGGGTGGACGACTCACGCTTGATGTACTTGTCGTACATCAACTCCCCGACCACGTCCCCTTGGTCAAAGAGTGCCATTACGGCGGCGTCCACGATCAAGCGGTTCGGCATCATGCTGCCGTCTCCCATCTCAATCGCCTCAGTCGTTCCCGACGAGTAACCGTTCAGCGCAACCATCGTAGGCGCGCATGAACCGTCACAAGGACCGTCGATCTCAAAACTCGCCTCGCCGTCCTCACTGTCGCAGTACTGCCACGAGGCATGCACTCCGTCAATGCAGGACTTGAAGGACTCGAACTCCTCATCTCGCTGGTAATCGTAAACTCGCATCTCACCCCCGTAGAATTGCTAACTGTTTAGAGACTCAGTTGGAGGCCCGAGCTTATGCGCTCGGGTAAGAAGGTTTTTGTGAGAGCGTAGCCGCGATGCTGTATCAGGAAACGTGCCGGTCGGTCAGGACTCGGTCAACGTTGCTGACTGCAACAGCGCAGTCCTCGTTCAGGCAAGCCTGTCCGAGCAAGACGGCAACGCGGCGACGAGCACCACGATGCGCGACAGCCTTCAGGCTAGCCGTCTTGGCACCACACACGCGACGCGAACGGGAAATCTTCGTCACGATAGCCATGGCAACCTCGCTTTCTTGTTGATACTCTCAGAACCTGGAAAAATTTCTCGGCTCAGTAGAGTGCCCGATTATCAATCAGGCGTAGAAGGTTAAGGTGGAGGCGGACAAGCTGCCTCCAGGCTTGTGGTTTTATGTTCAGGCCACACCCTGCTCCTGCACGGAACCTTCAACAGCCTTGCCGCTGCTAAGTAGATACAACAGCCCCGTTTCGAGCCCATTGCATCACTTAAGCCATAACTATCTTCCGTTCTAGAACCGGTGATTGGTTACAGCCTCCGTGGACATGTCCGGAGCCGACTCACAACGTACTTTTTACCTACCGCACCCGTTGTGATTGGTGCTTCACTAGTCCACTGGCTTAGCTCCTTACTTTCTCGTTGAACATTTTCCAAAGGTCTTGAATATTTGAAGGTCGAACTAATGGGTCGAACCGTCACCGCGCCGGCCGTCTTTCAACAACCGACACGATGGCGACTCGATCCTTCATGCACCACCCAGCACGTGCGCACTCTTAAAGTGAATGGCGCCAAAGTAATCCATTGGCTTATCTCCTCGGATGAGGGTTGACCTCTCAGAACTTCCTACGCAAGCATGGCGCGTACGATGTTCAATTGAGTGCCCGAACAAGTTGTTCGGGCGTGAAGGTTGGTCCGGGATTAGTCCCGGGGCTGGGGGCGCCTCACGACGCTCCCGTTGCGGCGACGAATCACCACCTGCCTCTTCCCACGAGGCGCGACTGCTTGCGCAGCCAACTTCGCCGGGCTCGTAGTGAACCAGACTCGGCCACGCGTAACGCGGCCTCCGGGACGGGTGGTGAAGGTGTCGTTCATCGTTCTATCTCCAGTTCCTTGATCGGAACTTCACGTTTTACCACGATCTCAGAATCTTGTCAAGTAATCCTGGATCACTTGACACTTTTCAATGAGTATCCGGCTCAAGTTAGCGAAATACAAAAAACACCGTGCGTTGGCACGGTGTTTTTATATTCCCTCTCGGAACATTCGATAGTATCGAATTTTCATTTGAGGGCTCCTGTTCGACGTATCGACCAGGAGCTCAAGAGCCTTTTGCCCACGGCGGCAAACCGTTATGGTGGGCGTCGGTTACATGTTTCCTCATTCTGCCTATATCGCTATTTTATTTAAGCGAGGCCAAGCCAAATTCCGTCGGCGCGGTGAACTGATATTAGCGTGGACCAGTATGTGGCCCTGATAAACGAGGTGTTCAATCCCGGTATCACTCGCTGAACTCTCGGAAACGGCGTGTCGTACACCATCTCCATTGAGCCCACTTCTTTGCAGAAGTGCATTTAGTTTGAATGTGAGATCCCAATTCCCGATTCCATATTCCCTATTCTATTTTAAGGTCATTTTACCGTTAGGTACTCTGATTCTGTGAAAAGAGCTGCCTCTTTTGCCGTTATTGAAAGGTTTTAGAAGTCCTGACGTGCGTTAGCTGCGTCTACTTCGTGTATCTTTTAACTTGAACAATATATCACGATTCTTCGATTCTGTCAAGGGGGAATACAAGAAAATGACTAATATTAGCCACTTTTCACTGGCACTCTGGCGGTTATTTTGCCAAGTACGCATGTACAAAGTTAAATAACCAAGTTCCAATTACAAATGTCCAATGAATGACCAATGACCAGATCTATCAAGATATTGGTCATTGACGATTGGAGCTTCATTGAACATTTGTAATTTGTAATTGGAACTTACCCTACGCAGTAGTCTGCAGCACCGCTTTTATCTTCTCCTCTATCGTCTTCAACCCCTCAGGCAAGCTCGCCGCCATGTCCCGCGCTTCCCTTGGCGCGTATCCGAGACTCGTCAAAGCATCAATTATCTCTTTATCTTCAATAGAGGCCGCTGCGTATACATCTGTAATATCGTCGAGATTGATGGACCCATGAAGCTCGAGCACAATCTTCTGCGCAGTCTTCTTCCCTACTCCTGGCACCTTGGTTAAAAACTCAGCTGACCCTTCGGCAACATTTCTCCTAACTTCCTCCGCAGGACAGACTCCTAGAATTTTCTGGGCAACCTTTGGACCAACGCCATTGACCGTGATCAACTTCCAGAACAATTCAAGATCATCCTTGTTTGCAAATCCAAAGATACTCCGCTTGTCGTCACGAATAATCTCGTGCGTCCACACCGTCGCCTCATCACCCTTCCTGAACTGCGATGTCAAAGCAAGTGCAGCGTCTACTCTATACCCAACGCCTCCAACATCAATCAACATCCAATCGACGCCGTTATCTATAACTGTTCCATGTAATCTCATGATCATATGCATGCATCTTACCAGAAATAAAAAATCCCCAGAAGGTCTGAGGATTTTTTGCTCTATTATGCTTTGGTGATTCCAAGTTCAATCACTCCGTCTTCCGTCTCCACCTGTCCTGTTTGTTCTGCACCGTCTAAACCTTGTAATACTTTGAACGCGCGCGCCTTATCGGAAATATCTTTACCGAATTTCTCAAACATAGTAATCGCGTTACCATCTTCCGTCTCCCACTGCAACACAATCTCGTCTTCGATTGTAAGCTTGAGTTCTTTGCGCATTGAGTTCACCGTTCTAGTAACCTCGCGCACGAGTCCAAGCTGAACGAGCTCTGGCGTAAGTTCCACGTCAAGGTCAACTCCAAGCTGAGACCCCTTTTTCCAAGTAACGTTTTGCACGTTAACCTCGTCGGCAACGATTTCTAGATATGCGCTATCAAGCTCGGTCGGCGAGTTTACAACAAGCGATCCTAGTACCTGACGCACAGGAATCTTTGCAGACTCACGCGCCTCGAGTGCTTTGCGCACAAGATCGCGTACTGTCGACATGTTGTCGAGCGCTTCTTGGTCAAAGAAATCAAGATCCTTCACAGTCGGCCACATGGTTAAGTGAACCGAATCTGCTTCGTCGCGATCATGAAGCCCACGATAAATATGCTCTGCCATGAACGGAACGAACGGTGCTATAAGTTGCGACAATGTGCTGAGCGTTCGGTAGAGCACTCGTGCTGCAACAGCTGAGTCCTTGTCATCTCCCTTGAAACGATCACGTGATCGACGTACGTACCACTGAGAAAGCTCGGTTACGAACTCTTGAATCTCTCGCGCAGCAGACGACAGCTCATACTCCTCGATATATTTCGTGACATTATTGCGAGTAAGCGCGAGCTTGGACAACACCCAACGATCGAGTGCGTGCAAGTCCTCTTTCTCCACCTCTTCTGGAACGCCTGTAACGAACAGCTTATAAAAACTCAACACGTTGTTAAGTGTACCAATCAACTTGTTGCTCACCTCTTTCACGCCATGCTCCTTGAACCGCAAATTCTCCGCACGCATCACAGGTGAGCTGGCAAGATAGAACCGTACGGCATCTGCACCATACGCATGAATCACTTCCATTGGATCTGGGTAGTTCTTTAACTTCTTGGACATCTTCTTGCCATTCTCGGCCAGAACTATTCCATTCACGATCACATTTTTAAACGCCGGCTTGTTAAACAACGTCGTTGCCAATACATGCAACGTGTAAAACCAACCGCGTGTCTGGTCCTGACCCTCCGCAATAAAGTCCGCAGGGAATCCTGCTTCAAACTTCTCCTTATTTTCAAACGGATAGTGCTGTTGAGCGTACGGCATTGAGCCTGACTCAAACCAACAGTCCAAAACTTCTGGAATGCGTCGGTATGTCTGCCCATCTTTCTCAAACACATAGTCGTCGACGATGTGCTTATGCAGATTATCGACTTTCTTTCCCGTAAGTTCCTCTAGTTCGGCTACAGATCCAACTACTATGATATCGCCAGAGGTTTCTGACTTCCAAACAGGAAGCGGAGTTCCCCAGTATCGCGATCGGGATACAGACCAATCGCGAGCGCCTTCTAACCAGTTTCCAAAACGACCATCCTTGATGCTCTCTGGTACCCAACGTGTCTCAGCATTCGTATTGAGTAGATCATTATTCATTTCCGACACCTTTACAAACCACGATTCAGTTGCGTAATTCAAAAGCGGAGTATCGCAACGCCAACAATGCGGGTAGCTGTGACGAATTTGCTTCGTCGTGTAAACAAGTCCGCGCGATGCCAACCACTCAACAATCTTCTTGTCGCTTGGCTTAGCTTGGTCGCCCGCAAAATCAACTACGTCGTCAGTGAACGTACCATCAATGTTCACGTGTCGAATAATATCCAACCCTTCATCCTGACCAAGTCTAAAGTCATCATCACCAAATCCTGGCGCTATGTGAACAATCCCGGTTCCGTCTTCTGTGTTTACAAACTCTGCCGACACTACGCGAAATGCTTTCTCTGAATCAACAAAATATGGGAACAACGGATTATACTCAAGCCCAACAAGATCAGAACCCTTAAGTTCCTCAAGAACCTCGTATTCACCATCAATCATGTCTTCCGCGCGCTCCTTGGCTACAATCAAAGTCTCATGC
>JABMPK010000037.1 GCA_013203725.1 Candidatus Uhrbacteria bacterium
CTCCATCCAATAACCGACATCCGCAAAAAGTTCTGATGGAACTCCTGAATGTCTAATGGAAGAACTAGTCCCCAGAAATGGCAGACAACGTACGCAACGGCTCCGACTCCGGCGAGTGTTGCTCCTAAATGATTTTTGCAAAGCATCATATATAAGACGTTAAGAATTTTTTCTTGAAAGTTTGTATATTTTGAGTAGCTCTTCTCTGAGGTGTTCGCTCTTGCTACCTTTTGTCATGTGTGACTTTACGCAGGAATTTAGATGCTGGTCTAGCAGGTGAGCGTCTAAACTTTTTAATGCTTTTTGTATGGCTAATGATTGATTGAGTAGATCAACACAGTATGATTTATCTTGAATCCCTGCCTCAAGTTTTCCCATAAGACCTTTTAGTATGCGTACTCGATGTATCGCACGTTTTGTTGCATCTTGCTTCATATATGATACTATTATAGTACCCATGGGGGTATTATGCAATTAAACCTCATCAAGTATATTCGTACAGCATTTGTTGCCGTGATTATTCTCGGTAGTTTTGCGTTGAGCGCGCCGATGAGTGTGCATGCAAATACACAAACGCCAATGCCGGCGATGGACAAAATGGCGGCATCGGATTCTGGCTGCGATATGCAAGAGTGCACACAACAGCGAAGTGCATGTCAAACCCATTGCATTGACGACTCCGCAAGTAAGAAGGTCGTTGTAGCTTCTACAGTTTCACACAGCGACAATACTGCGAATGTAGCACCAAGGCGAACAGTGATTGTTGATCATAGTATTAAGCAAAATTTTTCGATAGCGAGACTTAACAGGACACCACCCACACAAAAACTTCTTAGATCAGTGATGAAGCGAGAATAGACACGAGACAAATAAAGAGATGATTCTCTTTAAGTATTTGTTTCGTGTTTTCTATTTAGCTAACGAATTTATGAAAAAACAGACGAAGAAGTATTTAGTTGGGTTCTTGGCAGTCCTGATCGCAATAATCGGTATCAAGGTCATTGCGTTCTCCGTCTCTCAAGTAGAGCCTGTTGAAAGTGCAATGCTCACAGTATCGGAAATGGATTGGAACTTTGGAGATATAGCGATGGCAGATGGAATCGCAACAAAGTCACTCACTTTATCTAACGACACGTCATCATCTGTGACCGTGACGAGCCTGCAGACATCGTGCATGTGTACTACTGCACAAATCGTGCATGCAGATGGGAGCAAGAGTGGCCTAAAAGGAATGGTAGGGCATGGCGGTTCACCGGGTTTGTCAGAGACGATTGAATCAGGAGAGGTCGTGACACTATTGGTAAATTTTGACCCGAACGCTCATGGACCAAATGCAACTGGACCCATTACGCGCAACGTGGCGCTTGAGACAAACAGTAAGGCGCAGCCGGAGATATCGTTAAAGTTTTCCGGTAACGTAATAAAGTAGTATGAAAATATCAGTTGGAATTATTATCCTAATTGCACTAGTTGCGAGTGTTGCGATATTACTGAATGGAAAAAAGGATGAGGCTTCAACTCCATTGTCAGTAAATCAGTCATTCGAATTTGAGCAAGATGAGTTTGACTTCGGAACGGTCAAACAAAGCGGAGGAATAATCACACATGATTTTGAGTTCACCTATACGGGTGCGGATACAGTAACGGTCACCGGAATTCCAACAAGTTGCGGTTGTACCAGTGCGACTATTAATACTCCAACCCTTACTACAGGATCGAAGGGAATCGTAACCGTTGCATTTGACCCTAACCTTCACGCAGAGCCATTGGGGCGTTTCTATAAGACGGTAACGCTGCTAACAGACCCACAGATCCCAAACACGCCTGAGCTTAAGATATGGGCATCGATAGACCTTGACCTTGGAGAAGACGCTTATAAAGAAGGTTCACACGTTGGTGAGGTTCTTCTAAATACAGAGAACTTGGCACCAGAAAAGAGCTACCGAACAATCAGTGCCGCTACGCTCAAGGAAGCTTTGGAAGATAAACATTTCTTCATGGTGGATGTCCATGTTCCCGAGCAACAGCATATAGACGGGACAGACGCAGTAATTGCGTACGACAAGATTGCAGATAATTTGTCAGAACTTCCAGAGGATAAGGATGAGACCATTGCTCTATACTGCAGAAGCGGCAGCATGAGCCAACAGGCCGCTCAAGCACTCACGGACCTGGGTTACACCAACGTTATACACGTTGAAGGTGGCATCCAGGCATTCAATCAACTCTAAAATATAAATATGAGCACAGAAGAAACAAAAGAAAAGAAAGCAGAGGCAAAGACAGTATCAATCAAGTTACCCGTGATGGAGCTTCCATCGATTCAAGCGATTATCCTCATTCTTCTTATAGTAGTTGGCGGACTTCAGACAGCTCAGCTGTATGGTTTGAATGTAAGGATTGCGTCAGGGGACGTGGGCGCTAAAAGTAGCTCGACCGTTCCGGTAGCAAGCAGCTCTAGTGGATCTGGTGGTTCCGTAACTTCAACCCTCCCAACAATGGTCGGTGGATGCTAGGTGATGCGTATGAAAAAAATAACTATATTATATACGATCGCGTATGTCGTCGTTGGGTTGATGTTGTTGTCAGGCGCAATCTTGATTTGGGACTCGAACACGACACTAGATCGGAAGGTGGAGGAAGAGGAAGAGGCTAAAAAGCCTGCAGAAATTGAACTTACACTCATATCTCCGGTCGACTGTGAGCAGTGTGTTGATGGCAATCTTATATTACAGAGTATCGAGAAGCTAGACGTGCGAATATTAGATTCACAGTCATTTACATCAGACTCCGAAGACGCAAAGGCGTTGATTGAGTTCTTTGGGATAACGCGAGTGCCAGCTGTTTTGATCGCAGGTGAATACAATAAAGAAAATGTCAAAGCAACATTTGATGCACTGGAAGGATAAGAGACTGAAGGCTCACTTGTACTTCAGTTTAGGCAGCCGGTGTACATAGATCTTGCTACTGGTGAAGCGATGGGGCTTGTAGACGTTACTTATCTTATTGATTCAAGTTGTTCCGATTGTTATGACGTAGCGAAACAGAAACAGATTATTGAAAACAATTTTGGAGTTACAATCAAATCAGAACAAACGGTCGACGCACGTTCAACATCTGGTCGTGCGCTAATAGATAAATATTCTATTGCGCAAGCTCCAACTGTAATCATCTCTTCTGAGGTCAGTGCTTACGAAGCACTTACACAAGCTTGGAGACAGGTTGGAAGCATAGAGGATGACGGCACTTATGTGTTTAGACAGAACGCAGCATTGGGCGGTGTGATCTATAAAAATTTGGACACGGGAGAAATTATTCGTCCAGAAGTTCCTAATAAATAGCGTATGAAATCAATTACAGAACATAAGGCGTTATTGAGTCTTCTGATCGCTGTGCTGGTAGTTAATCAGATTGCGATAGGCAGCATCGGCCAGGCAATGGGTGCAACGCACGGACTGATGGCAGCAGGATTTGGTGTCTCTACAGCAAATGCTATGGAGATCATGATGCCTATTCCAAACGATGATGGTAATACTACGCATATTCAGTCTATGCCAACCATCACCGAGGTTCCAGGAGAACCAGGTTCTGGAGACACTGTGACGGACGCGATGGCTGTCATGTTGGCTACAGGCACTCCGTTCTATGCACCTGAAGGGATCAGCTTCGATGATCCAGTCGGTTCGTTGCAAGTCTGGGGCAAGTATGATGGCGCTCAGCTAACACCCGAGCAAACGGATCGGTTTAAGAGATTGATAGCAATCTTTCCATGTAATTTCTGTTGCGGTTCACCGAACGATGTTACTTTTGCGGGGAACTGCGGGTGCGCGCATGCTAGGGCGGCACGTGGATTCTTTAAGTACATGCTTACACAATATGGTGACACGTATTCAGATGACCAGTTATTTGGCGAAGGGTACAGGTGGCAAGCCATTTGGTATCCGTCAGGCGTAGTGGAAGATTACCTGTTGGCTACTGGGCGCGGTGATGTTATTGGTCACAAGACCCATGGTGGGGCAGGTAATGATGGGATGCACGGCTACACAGAATAATCTGTGATATGCAGCGCATTCTTATTATTCTCACCGCACTGAGTATTGGTGTAGCGGTTGTTTGGCTTGGGTACAAAACGCTACCAGAGGATAACGTCGAAGTAATCAATGGTCACATTGGTGTATCTGCCTTGCTCGTAGATTTTGGAGATATAGATCAAGATGGTGGCATTGTCTCAACAACGGTTGAAGTATCTAACACTGGTGAAGGGGTATTAGAAATTCATCGTCTCTCCACTAGTTGCGGATGCACAACAGCACAGATGAACGAGTCTCCGCTCAGCGCTGGGGAGGCGAGAACACTTACCATAGAATTTGATCCTATGGCACACCCAGACCAAAGCGGTCCGATCACGCGAGTTATATATATTCAATCGTCAGACCCGGGTCAACCGGAACTAGAAATTGACATCACGGGCAACGTTATACCGAAAATATTATGATTAAAAGAGTTCTATCAATTCTTATTCTTGGTGTTGTTCTTGTAACAGGGACTCATGCACTACATGCTCAGGCATCAGAACCACCAGTTGTAAGTATCTTTTTTAATGAGGCTTGCAAGGATTGTGGCGAGCTCGTCAAAGAAACATATCCGTCATTATTCGAAGAGTATGGATATCAACTGGAACTACACGATTACATTAATGAACGTTCAAATCGCGCGCTTCTAACACAGGTCAATGAAGACTGGAATATTCCTTTTGAATTACAAAGTCACATTGAGGCCTTCGTAAGTGACAAACTGTTGATCGGCGGACATGTACCGCTGGACACCATTCGGTATCTACTTGAACATCCCGATGAGTATGACCGTCTTCTTGTGTATCAGGACAAGATGCATGGAGAAGAAACAGAGTATAGCGTGTGGGATTTTTCGAGTGAGGTCAAAACCTATCAGATCGAAGAACCGATCACTACGTATCTTCAGGAAGTCTCAGCTTTGCAACCGACAATAAAAACAAGCCGCGGATTTTGGGGACTCTTCGCTCTTATCACTAGTTCGGCGTTTCTAGATGGTCTGAATCCTTGTGCGTTCGCCGTCCTTCTGTTCTTTATAGGCTTCTTGTTCACGATTAAGAAAACACGAGCGAAGATCTGGAAGATGGGGCTTGTATACATCGGTGCGATTTATCTTGCGTACTTACTTATAGGCCTTGGTATAGCGCAAGCGATTATTATCTCTGGCGCTCCGCATCTTATGGCAAAGGTCGGCGCCTATCTCGTGATCGCACTTGGAATTATTCAGTTGCTAGGGGTGGCTTTCCCGTCATTCCCAATCAAGCTCCGTATTCCATTAGACACGAAGGCGACTCTTGAGAAGTGGATGTACAAGGCGACCCTACCAGCCTCATTTGTTGGAGGATTCTTGGTCGGTCTGTGTACTTTTCCATGTTCGGGCGGAATTTACGTTGCAATCATTGGTATGCTCACTGCGCAAAGTACAGCAGTGCAAGGAACATTCTGGATGCTCTGGTACAACCTGATCTTTGTCTCCCCCTTGTTCATACTATTGCTACTCGCATCGAACAATAAGACGACCGAGAAGTTACAGACATGGGAGCATAGCGAGTCTGTTCGAATCAAGCTTGCAATTGGCGGATTCATGATTGTTCTTGGAGCGACAATTCTTATATTCTTCACATAGCTATGAACTTCTTGCCACTCGTCTCCATACCAATCATCTTCTTGCTTGTGGTACTGTTTAAGCCTCACATCTCCAAATTGTTAAAGTGGAATATATGCGCCGTGTGCGTTTCTGTGTCATCAACATGGGTTGTGATGCTAGCACTTCTTTCGGCAAACGTGATCGTTGATGCTACGCCTATCGCCATTCTGATGGGCATGAGTGTAACTGGCTTCATGTATAAGCTTGAAGCATATTACAAATCACACAAGCTTCGTCATCTATGGTTCTCCCGACTCGTTGTAATACTCGGAGGATTCTTGTCTGTCATTGTGTTGTTGCAAAGAAACTGGCAGGTATTCCTGCTGGTTGGTATTAGCTCCATACTTCTTCTAGTTATTGCAACATTCCTGACACAGGGGACTACTCATGAAGACGCCGTGGAGTCAGCTGGTGACGGGGTAAAGAAGTCACTATTAAAAAAACTTGATAACTGCTGCTGATATGTACAAAAATGCATTCTTTATATTGCTGATAACTTTTGCTGTTATAGCTACGATGGTCGTGTTTAATGGCTCACAAGGCAAATCAGAAGTCGTCGTACAGACTGATGGTAACAAGGTCGTAGAAATACCTGTATCCAATAATCCCAATCAATCAAAAGGCGGAATTGACATTACTGTTGAGAAGATAGAGCAGTTAAAGGAAAGCACTGTAATTACTTTAGGCTTAAATAATCACAGTGTTGATTTGGGACAAGATACGATATACGAAAGCTCAACATTAAATGGCGAACCATCAATATCGCACGAGTTCTTGTCTAACGCTGTTGGTGGGCATCATGTTGAAGTGAAGGTTGCATATGAAAAAGCTACTAGTGGTGCGCTAGAAATAGTCGCATCGGAACAGGCATCGTTTTCATTCACTGACATATGGTAGAAGCAACTTATAAAATTAAAGGAATGACGTGCGGGTCGTGCGCTATGAAGATTGAGAAGGCGGTCAAGGCGATCGAGTTCGTCAGTGGTGCGCATGTCGATTTTAGAAAGAGCACGATTAAGATTACAACAGTAGAAGCGGTCGATGTCGACGAGATCAATGAAGTTGTTTCTGGCCTCGGAAGCTATTCGTTAAATATAATCGAAGAGGTCGACGAGCCAGCGATCTACTCCATACTAGTTTGGGGAATTGTTGGAGCGATACTTATCTTCACCGTGTTCTATCTGCTACAAACACTAGGGATGCAGAGTTGGACGATGCCGATTGAGTTCATGACAGACAAGTGGTATCTAGTCGCACCTCTTGTTCTTGGCTTTGGAACCCAAGCCGGGCTATTGCGTGCCATTCATCTGTTGGCACAACATGGAGGTGGAGCTGTGGTGGCGAGTTCCGGAGGCGTTTCTGGTAGCGCGATGCTTGCATGTTGCATGCACAATCTTGTTCCATTGTTACCAATTCTGGGTGCCACCGGACTTGCTACGTTTTTCTCCGCTTATCAAACACAGGTATTTTTGTTGAGCATCGGCATGACAATGGCTGGTGTTGTGTATATGATCTATAAGTATTATTCAATAAAAAGTGCGTGTGAAACTCACCACAGCTAGAACTGTCTTTACGCTTTTGCTAATAAGCGTCCCGTTGTAGATTTTATCGGCTTTTGATAACAATTGCCAAACGAAAAAATAAAGGTGGCGTGTTCCGGATGCCCGACATTGTGTCGGGCATTTTGTTTATGGTAAAATTGTATCAATACAAAACCTCCCCACACCCGTGAGGAGGTTTTTGTTAATACAAGCAAACACACGATTCATGCAAAACCCAGTCGTAGGGACAGGTCGCGACCTGTCCGCTTCTAGCAATTCAAGAAAATCCAAGCAAAGAAAAGGTAATCGTTTACCTGGTCATAATTATTCAACCGAAGGTTGGTATTACGTAACGACGTGTGCATACGATCGTGCACCGTGGTTCGGTGTATGTATTGATGGTTTTATGAATCGATCGCAGGCAGGTCACATTGTCGAAAATCAATGGCGATGGTTGTCAAGATATCCGTATGTAAGATTGGACCAGTTTGTTGTAATGCCGAACCATTTTCATGGAATTCTGGTGATTGATCCAGCGAGGCAAGAATTGACGGAATCACTGACGTGCCTGGAACGGACAGGTCGCGACCTGTCCCTACATGCCAAGGTGAAATCTTTGTCGGAATTGGTTGGTGCGTTTAAGATGACGTCGTCAAAACGAATTCATGAGTTAGGCAATCGTGACTTCGCCTGGCAGCGTTCATTCCACGACCACATCATACGCGATGAATCCGACCTTGCTCGTATTCGAGAATACATTCGCAGCAATCCGGAAAACTGGGAGACAGACGAGTTGAAGGACATGTGATCGAGCAGCCTCCCTTGACAAAACCCGCTTTTTCTGTTATAAAAGCGGCACCTAATAGGTTGCGACTGGATAGACCAGTATGCACTCACAGGATGGAAATGCCCCAAAACTACCCCGATTTGACCAACGCCGAGCGGTTGACCCGAGTCAACGGCCCCGGCACAGACACCTACGGAGACGCCTCTGGGCTCTCCGGCAACGCGAGCTCCCTCTTGGGAGACCTGACCGGTTTGACCGGCAACCTCAGCGTGTTGATGGATCGGTTCACGATCGAGACCGGCTGTCACGGTGACGTGGCGGTTCTGTCGGCGCTTTGCGAGAGCGAGACGCTGATGGAGTGGACGATCGGTACTGGCGACATCAAGCGGCAGATCGTGCTGAACCTCGCCCTCGTCCTCTTGGACGAAGACGAAGTGGGCTACGACCCCGACCTCTACATCGGCCTGATCGACAAGTTCGATCTGCGCGACGTCGAGGACATGGTCCGAGCCGAAGGCACGATCAGCGTGACCTGGCCCACCTAGAAGCAGCCGCGACCCGGCTGCAGCCAACACCCTAACGGGACACGGCTGCGGACCTCCGGGATCGCGGCTTTGTGTTTTCCAAAATATTTCTCGAAACTTTGCTACAATACCCTCATGACTACTACAATCGAATCACAACTTAGATCCTTTGCCGAAACCGTGTGGCTTAATAAAGGCCGCGCGTATTATGTTGGCGGCACCGTACGGGATCGTATTCTTGGAATTGACGCTAAGGATGTTGATATAGAGGTACATGGTGTGGAGGCGGGTGCTCTAAAGGTTATTGTGGAATCTCATTTTAAGGATGTAAAAGAAATGGGAGCGGCGTTTGGCGTTTTGCATACGCATGTGGAGGATATGGACGTGGACATTTCTTTGCCGCGCAAGGATTCTAAGATTGGAGCAGGGCATAAGGGGTTTGATGTTAACGTTGATCCGAACATGAGTATTGAAGACGCTTTGAAGCGCCGGGATTTTACAATCAATGCGATGCTAGAGGACATGCTCGACGGTACGGTTCATGATCCCTATGGTGGGAGACAAGATCTGAACGACCGAATTCTCAAGGTCGTCGATAAGCAGACTTTTGGCGAAGATCCTTTGAGAGTTTTGCGTGGCGTACAGCTAGCTGGGAGACTCGAGCTTAAAGTCGAGGCTACGACGGAGGCGTTGATGAAGTCGATGAGTTCGCAATTGCACGAGTTGTCCATTGATCGCAAGCGAACCGAGTGGCGCAAACTATTTTTGAAAGCACATAAGCCATCGATCGGGTTGGACCTTGCATATCGCATCGGAGTTTTTGAAGACGACATGCCGTTGGTGCGAGATATGGTTGAGACGGAACAGGAGTTTGAATGGCATCCGGAGGGCTGTGTTTGGAATCATGCAATGTGGGTTACGGATGAAGCTGTGTTGATAGCGGAACGTGAGGACCTGAGTGACGACGACCGGCTCACTCTTGTTCTTGGAGGATTTTGTCACGATTGTGGAAAGCCTGAGACGACTAAGATCGTTGATGGTCGCATTCGGTCTCCTGGTCACCCTGCGGCAGGTAGCTTGCGCGTGAAATCGTTTCTGGGTGCTATGGGATTAACTAAGTATGCTGATGCAGTGACTCCCTTGGTGAAATACCACATGTATCCATACCCGTGTTGGAAGAAAAGGGACACAGACGAAGCGTTTAGCGACGGGGCTTTTAGAAACTTGGCACGTAAACTAAAGCCTTCGAACATTGAGATGCTGTCGTGGGTTGCGGAGGCGGACTCAAGAGGGCGTGGACCTTTTCCAGAAGGGTTTGTTGGAAAGAATCCGGATGCGAGTTTTTGGTTTATTGAACGTGCGAAGGATTTGGATATTCATCATGGCCCACCGGCTGATGTAATAAGTGGCCGGGACATGATTAAGATGGGATTCAAACCTGGACCGCATTTTGGACTTGTGATCAGAGCAGCGAACGAACTGCAGGACGAGCATGGGATGAGTCGCAACGAGATCATGGACCGAATCTTGAAGAAACCAAATGTTGTGAAGGCGGAAACTATTGAACTTATGGTTGGTCAGCTAAAATAAAAAAACGCACCGCAGAGATGCGGTGTTTTTAGTTGCAGAATGCTTCGATATCGAACGCGATCAGTCGCAAAGTCTCTTGTGCACCATCGTGCCTCAGCTCTTCCGCTGTAGTCGGGAGCCTGACTCGGAGATTCGCTGTGTGGTCGCACGTATATGCACGCTGCGCCCAACCGATCGCTGCAGCGCAGAGCTCCGGAAGCTGATCGATCATCGCGCCTTTGCTTGCCGCGATTCTTCGCAGTACTCCGACTGTGATTCGAATCATGCCCTCGCTGAGCTCGCGACCCTTCAACTTGCCGAATGGAATCCGAGCCGCCTGTCTCATTCGTCGAGCGTATTCATTGTGGTCCATGTAGCCTCCTGGTCAGTCTTGTAACACGGCCGTTATAGTCGCGTCAATCTCTATCGTAACTGGAAATCAAAAGTAACGCTACTAGTGCCCAAGTGAGTATAGAGAGATCGTTTTTAAAATAGGGGACGTCTACAAGTCCGTGGATGGACATCTCGAGAAGGGCTGCGGCTAGTGGGATGCTGGCTTTGCTTGTAATGCTAGAAGCGGACAGGTCGCGACCTGTCCCTACGGGCTGGGGTTTGCTGGAGCGGACGCGCAGAAGGGCGTCCCTACGTGCCGGGGTTGCCATGATGGTGTTTACTAGGATCGATGCAAGGATCAAGAAGCCGGCGAGGCCTAGGATGCCGTATTCTACCCAGGCGTTTAGGAAAATGTTGTGTGGTTGTTGGAAGACTTCTAGATAGTCGTGAGTGTGGAATGGGGCGATTGCGTTTGGGTAGTTGTTGGGTCCGGCGCCTAGGAAAAAGTTTTGTTGTGAGGCGGATAAAAAGTTTGCAGTCTCCTCCCATTGTGCGGTACGAGTTTGTCCTGACCAGTCGTTGAGCATTAATTTGTGTCGAGCTTGTGGAATTGCGATCGCGAAAATTGCGCCGAGTATTCCGATGGCGATCCAAGCTTTGCGGTTTTTGTTTGTGACGATGCCGGCGATCAGGATGGTTGCAGCAATCGCGATCCAAGCGGCTTCAGTTTGTGAAAGTAAGAGTGTAATGAGACCGAACGGAATCGTTGCGAGCAACAAGATGTCGCGTGCCCCGAGTCTGCGCAGTCCGCGTTGCATGAACCAGACGATCAGGAGCGTAACGATCGGCGCCACAAAGTGTCCGAGTGCGTTGGGGTAGGGGAAGAAAGATGTTACGCGACGTTCCAAGAACCATGCATCGGGGATTCCAAAGCCTGTGAGCCATTGGAATATTGCGTAGATGCTCAAGATGGACATTGGTACTGCGAGTGCGAACATCCAGTCTTTGATCTGGAACTTTTTTTCATCTCGCGTGACACTCCAGATCATGATGGCGACGAGGAGCGGTTCAATCAAGAAACTTTTCACGGCGTTGAGCGAACTTGCAAGATCAGCAGTCTGGGTGAGACCAAGGAATGCGCCGATGATTATCAGTATCGTACCAAGTAATACTAGATTTAGTTTCGGCATTCTTGCGATCGCTCTTGTCATTGCGACGAATGGAAGCAACCTCGATAAGCTCGAATCTTGAGCGTTGCTTATAGAGGTTGCTTCGCTACCGCTCGCAATGACAAGTCTACTTGCGAGCATGCGAGTTACCCAAAAAACAAACACGACGCCGACCATCAGCTCGAGCAGTGTGGTTGGGATCGAGAGGACCTCGAGCCGTATCAAGTAAAGGGGAAGCGCGCCCAACAAAACAAGAAGCCCGTTACGAACGGACCTCCAACAGATGTAGCAATACATCGCCAACAAGATTCCGGATAGCAACCAGATCATTGTCTCTTTGTTATCAGTCTTATTGTTTCTCGTTTTACACCACCAAGGGCCAATACGGCAAGCGCGTATATGATTGCCGCGATTGTGATGATCGATAGTAGGCTGAAGGGTGTGAGTTCAAAGTTATGCGCTCCAAACCATACAAAAGCTGTCATGAGAGCTGTTGAAATCAAGTAAACGAACGTATTTCGTAGTTTTGGGCGGAATTTTGTGAAGTAAAGAACGGTCGACGTTGTCATGGTCGCGATCAAGATCTCTGCTGCCACTGTTGACCATGCAGCACCGAGCGCGCCAAAGCGAGGGATCGTTATCAGGTACAAGATCGTAGTGACTATCGCAGTGATTATGTACGCAGGAAGGATAAATTTTTGTTTGTTGATGCCGACAATCGCGTGGCCAAACAGCACGCCGAAGAATACGACGGTGTTCGCGATCATCAAGATCTGAAGGTATGGACCCGATCCTGCAAACTCGTTGCCGGCGATCAATGTCATGATTGGTGTAGCAAGGATGAGTGCGCCTCCGAGCATTGGGAATCCCATCAAGCCAAAGAAGTCTAGCGCCTGCTGCAGTAGCTCGTGAACTTTCTTGGAAGACTTGTTTGACCACTCACGGACGAGCAACGGCAAAATCAATCCCATGAACATCGTAGGAATAACGCTCACCACGTCGAGCACTTTGTATGCCGCGCCGTAGAGCCCGATCTCTGCAGTGTCGCGGTAGAAAGAAAGAAAGATGATGTCGCCTTTTAGATAAAGTAGGTTAAAGAAAATAGAAATCGCAATCGGCCATGATCGCGTGATGTACGCCTTGATGATCTTTGCGTCCCATGCGAGCCTCACTGGAGCGTACTTTTGTGCGAACCCAACGTTCAGTAAAAGTAAAAGTAAGTTACCGACTACGAATGCTCCCATCATGTTTGGAACAGTGGGGGAGATCTTTGCGAGCACGATGATGATTGCAAAGATCAGACCACGGCTGACAGCTTCGGCGGCGGCTGGTCTCCACATGGCCATGTGTTTTTGGTACACGCCAATCAGCATCTGCGAACTCGTCATGAAGAAGAAAGAGAACGAACCTATGATGATGGTAAGTTTTACGATAGCGTCGTACGGCATGAACATGCTCACAATCACGGCAAGCGTGAAGAAGGTAAGTCCGGTTATCATGCGCAGTGTAAACGCGTTGCTGACGATCTTGCTCTCATCCGCACCCTCTTCCGATATCATCTGGGTGGTTGTTAACGTAAAGCCAAAGTCCGCGAGCGCGCCGGCGATGGCGAGGAACGTGATGGCGAGCGTGAACTGACCGTAGCCATCGGCTCCAAGTGATCTGGTAAGCACAGCGATAGTGAGGATACCGAAAACTGTACCGATTACTCGGCCTACTAGTTGGACGATAGTATTGGAAGCGATGCTTCGTAACTGTGACATGGTGACAGTGTACTACATCAATAGTATTTTCAATAGACAATTTGGCAATTTTCAAGTGATTTCACCAATCTATCATTGACCCAATTTTAATTCATTTGAAAATAACTAAACGTCCATTGACAATTCGGCAAAAGTTTGGTAAAAGTCATGTGTCCGACAAGAGTAAACAGGACAACGGAGGTTAGTCATGGAGAGGGCAGATAAGAGGAGCGAGGGATTCTGGTTCCATGTGTTGCATCCTGGTGTGATGTGGCTGAGGTTTGAGCGGAAGGCGTTCGACGGGTTCTCCATGCCGAAGTGGTGGGATGGAACACGACTATGGGCGGCGTTCAGCATGCTCGCGATCCTGGTATCGGGAGTGATGGGATATTTGCTGTTCGTGCGCGTGTACACGTTCGGTGTCCCGATGTTGCTGACGATGCCTTTGTGGGAAGTGGTGTGGCCACAGCAGCGGGCGTCGTTTTCGATGGTCGTGTTCGGAATCGTTGTGGGTTTGGGGTACTCGCTCGCGTGCGCGCTGATCATTGCCTCTTGGCAAGAGCGACATCACATGATCTACATCGTGAAGGGAGACGGCGAAGACATGGCCAAGTTCGAGCTTCTCGAGCGAGACCTGGAAGAGGAAGACTCCACGAAGGTGCTGCTCAAGATGCCTCGGCATACGCTCTTTGGGCGACTGAGTTGGTACAAGGGATGGAACTTCTATCCGAGAGATGAGACCAAGGTAGTCGTATCGGATCTCTGGGGACAGAAGTTGAACTTTGAAACAAGGACACAGACATACCAGATGCAAAGGGTACTGTTCGGAATCATGCAGTCTCCGGAGCCCGATTCGTACTACAGGCCCAGTTTCTGGAAGGTCCTGGCCGATCTCAGCCAGAACGCTCGCTA
>JABMPK010000038.1 GCA_013203725.1 Candidatus Uhrbacteria bacterium
GCTTGTAGGGGAGGGATTCTTCCCTCCCGCTCCAGTATGCTTCCAGCAAACGCCTGCGTCTCTGCAAAGAAAGCAAAAACGACCGAAATGGTCGTTTTTGTACAGTTGCACTTGACAGTTTTGCAACCTCATGCTAAATTCTGCCGTTCGGTCATCATCTTCTTTCCGGGAGTGGAGAGACTCCCGGGGATAAGGTGACGATCGGTAGAGAGATCGACGTTGTGTCCCCATGCTTGTTGTGTGAACAAACAAAAAACCGAGCTCCGTTCTTCGTATAAAGCTACGAAGGACAGGCGCTCGGTTTTGATTTTTTACTGAACGTAGATAGCTCCTGTGAGCTGCGAGTTGTAGCTGTCAAAGAAAGTGTATGTTCCAGCTTCCTCGAACTGTCGAACGAATGATCGTCCTGCTGTCATTGTTCCGGATCCCCATGTTAGGTCGTCGCTTGTAACTGTATGGCTAGTTGTGCCATTGTTTGTAAAGCGAACTGTCTGACCTGGAACGATGTTAACTGTAGTTGGATTGTATACGCTGTCTGAAACTGAGATCTCTGCAGGTAGGCGCAATCCCTTATCCGAGTTGATAGTTGAAGCAGCCGATGTAATAGCGGCCTTGTCGAACTCACTCGCGCTGTTGATTGCGTCACCAATGCTGTAGTTGGTAAAGAATGCATCTGGAACATCATGAATCTGTGTGTTCCAATTCGATCCGTACAAGCCTGACGCTACCGCTTCACCTGTAACGTGTCGCAACACTCCGTTTGCTGCAACTGCGTATGTCTTTGGGTCTGTGTCGATCTTTATCATCTTCACGCCTGGTCGGTATGTAACGTTGCCTCCAATCTGCAACTGACCGAGCTGTGAATCAGTAACGAACTTCACGCTGTCAAAGTTTGCATACCATGTGTCGTAAGTTTTCGTGTTAGGGAAAACGTATCGGAAACCGTCCGATCCGTAGTAGTACACCGCACTAAACGTCTCACCTCGGATCAAATCTCCAGGGTTGATTGCAACATTTGCATTCGCTTGCGGTCGGCCAGATAATAGATGAGCACCAAATGCTACACCGAGAATCATGACTAGAACAAAGAGCTTCTTCATAGTATTGGGGGTTTCAATATATTTTCAATTGATAGTCATAGGAGTATACCACAGTATACAGGGAGTTTTCCACAGGCCTGGACCTGACCCCGATTTTTTTCCACGCAACGCTTCGCGATCACAATAACTATCTGGAGGTGCTTTAAATTAATACATAATTACTGTATTGTAGTAAATAATACATGATGAAAAAATATGTCAGAATCACGCGAATTTGTCCCAAAGGGAGCGATGAAGATGGTAGATGAAGAGCAAGCTGTCGACCTTGCCAGAGAACAGGCTAGAGGTGAAGCGCTCGACCAGATCGGTGAGCTATTGGAGCGTATTCAAGGTAATGCGGAGCGTCCTAAAGAAGAGTATTGGGAAAAGCAACGTGGTATAACGCAGCCTGGTCGACTTGATATGGAGAGGAGAGATATTGCTAATGTGAACGCGCTAATGAGGGATCTTTGTGGTGACGATGTTCAAGTGCAGGTTGGTGATCGCGGAACGGCTGAGTTCCATTTCAAAAAAGGGAAAAATAATCAGGATGATCGATACATATTCAAATTCTTGCCATCGGAGACGGAACAAGCAGTTGAGGGTGGTCTGTCCCCGATTGGAACAGAGATGGGACCAGACGCCAAGCCAAGCAGTGACTACCTAACTATAGACCCTGAGCGGTTGCCGGATAGAATTACTGACGACAAGTATCGTGAAGAGTTTGCAATGGCCAACTCTGATAATTGGAATGAGTTATTCACATTTGGTGAGAACGTATATAGCACAGAACTTTTTTCTCGACCGACTATCGCGATCGATAGCAGCCTTGTTAAAAGGCGTGTGGAACAGTCATTAGATATACGAAATACCGCCCGAATTGCAGGGATGATTGTAGATGGTTTGCAAGGTGGCGAAGAGGGTGACGTGGCATCGTAAGTAATGGGAGATGAGCCATGAACAGTATGTAGGTTCAGGCTCCAAGTCGCTCGCGAGCGACGTAGGGTCTATATATTCGACATTTTATCAACGAAGCAGAAAACCACCGGTTTTACTAGGTGGTTTTTTGATAGAGGCGAGCGTTGGAGGTGCGAACTTTACTCGCTAGCCAATTCCTGCAACTCCTCATATGCAACTCGCGGATCCTCTTCCTTATATATAGCACTGTTGACGGACAAATGTGTTGCTCCAGCTCTGACAAGATCGGGAATGGTGTCCTTGTTCACACCAATGTCCACGGTCACTGGCATGTCTGGGTATTCTTGGTTTAGCTCTGCGATTTTCCCAAGCATTGCAGGGTCAAGCGGGCGTCCGGAGTAGCCGGGTTCGTTGCCGCGGATCAAGACCATGTCTGCATCATTTAACAGATGTTCAACGTCGCTGATTTTTGTCTTTGGAAGAAGTGCGAGCCCGGCTTCAAGTCCGAGCGCGTGAATCGCTTCCATGAGCCCGCGAATGTCTTTATCAATCTCAACGTGCACGATAGCTCTCGCTGTCCTGGGATATTGCGCCCATGCGGAAATGATTGGGAGTGGATCGTTCACCATAAGGTCGAGCTCGAACAAAACTTCGGAGTCGATTTTGTTGATTCGTTCGGCGTTGAAGTAGGTTGTAGGTTCAACAAAAGTTCCATCCATAATGTCTACACTCACAATCTCAACTTCATCTGGGAGCACGTTGAGGTGAGCTTTTGCTTTTTCAATATTGTCGACTAGTAGTGCGGGTACAATCTTCGCCATATTATTTCATGTTATCGTCTTCAATTTCCTCTAACTTCTCAAGCCGTCGAACATGACGTTCTTCGCCAGAGAATGGTGTGTTCAAAAAAGTGTCGACTATCTTCACGGCCTCGTCAAAGTCCATCATGCGACCAGGAAGACATATCACATTCGCATCGTCATCCTCTCGCGTAGTCTTGGTCGCTTCAACAGAGAACCCAAGTGCTGCTCGAATACCCTTGGTCTTATTCGCCACGATCGTAACACCCTCAGCATTACCGCAAGACAAGATCCCAACAGATCCCGGGTCACCGGCCACAGCTTCTGCAACCGCGTCGGCGTATTCGGGGTAATCGTCATCGTCTTCAAACTTAACATTACCAAGGTCTTTAACCTCATGCTCGGAATCTAACAAATACGCCTCAATCTGCTCTTTGAGGTCGTACCCCGCATGGTCTGCTCCAATGTATATATTCATATGCTTGGATTATAGCAGATTAAGCTTCTTTTCAAATATACACGCGAAGATCACTAAGCTTGACTCGTGGCAGTGTGGTGTTGATAAATGCTATATAAGGTACCTTTGACAATACTGCCTTTATTGTGTAAACAATCTATGAAACTCAGACGCGTTGAGTATCACGAGTTTTCATTCTGGGAGGACGGGAGTCATGACGCAAGATGGTCTAGTGGTGCAAATTGGGAACGCCGCAGTTCGAGTTACTCGTACTACAGAAGTCAATGGCGTGAGCATTTCTTGGGGAACCAGGATCTTCAAGGGTGCCGACCTGGATGACGAAGAGAGGATCGTGCATCTTGTGATTGATCGTCGCGAGGTGATTGTTGGACAGCGAGTGGTGACTCGGCAGAACGATCTTGTTGCGGAAGGCCTGCACGGAACCGTGCTCAGTCTTCATGCACCACTCTCGTCTGGTAGAACAAGCGACGTCATTGACTGCAACTTTGAGCCCCGCGGTTCAAAACCAGTCCCTGTCGGCATGAAGATCGAGGAGTTGACGCTTCTCAAGAAGTAGAACCAAGTCTCACGCTTACACGTCAAACAGCCATCACCACAAGGTGAAGCTGGATGACGTGTTTTTTATTCAGAACTCGGTGGGAACTCGGTGGCAGCCACCAAACCTGCCACATCTTGCTAAAATCCAGTAAAACCGCTAATCTTAAGGGAATGTTAGTCATGGACGTCTGATATGCGTCCTTATATATTTATATGGAAAAACGAATAGGAGCCGACGAACGTGAGTTGGAGATTCTGAAGTACTGGGATGATAATAAGATTTTCGAAAGATCTGTAAGTGAGCGGTCAGAGAAAGACCCGTACGTTTTTTATGATGGCCCTCCGTTTGCAACAGGTTTGCCTCATTATGGGCACTTAGTGGCGTCGACGATGAAAGACATTATTCCACGATTTTGGACGATGCGCGGGAAACGCGTTGAGCGTGTTTGGGGATGGGATTGTCATGGATTGCCAGTTGAGAATATTGTAGAGAAGGAACTTGACCTCGGTGATAAGAAAAAGATCGAAGCTTTTGGAATTGGTAAGTTCAACGATGCTTGTGAAACGCAGGTTTTAAAATACGCAGAGGAGTGGAAGAGAGTGATTCATCGTTTTGGACGGTGGGTTGATATTGATAGCGCATACCGCACCATGGATTTGAATTACATGGAAAGTGTGTGGTGGGTGTTTAAACAGTTGTGGAACAAAGACAAGATTTATCAGGGGTACCGACCGATGCATATTTGCCCACGGTGCGCGACTACGTTGTCCGCGTCCGAGGTTGGTTTGGAGTATCAA
>JABMPK010000039.1 GCA_013203725.1 Candidatus Uhrbacteria bacterium
ATCTACACCAGTGGAATAACTATAGGATTCTCGCTCCAATCACTCTGGATTTCTAGCACGCACGCCGCGCAATGATTGTCTATTGGTGTGGTACAATTACAACATTAGAATAATATCTTTAACATATCAGTTATGAGTAGTGATACCGAAGCTGGCAGGGGTGACGTGCGCGAACCTAATGTTGAACTAGGCAAATTTGACGAATTGGCTAGCGAGTATTCTGATCGTCTTCCAGCAGAATATATACAGACAGTGCGTGAATTGTTGATTAATCCAACCGGTGGCGTACCGGATAAGGGCTACAATCTTGCTATTGTTACAACTGCCACGCACAACGAACTTCGCGATTACGACCCAGATGATTTTTCTAGTTTTATAGCTAAGGCGGGTGCAATACTCGATCTTTTTGACGATGCGTATTCTGATGGGTTATTTAACACATCTGGAGTTGACCCTGAACTTGCAGTTAACAATATTGACAATGCAGTTAAACGAAGTGCCGTTGAAATGGGCGGGGAGTTCGCCTTCCTGATAATGATGATCTCGGAGTCTGGCGAAAGTCTTAAAGCTCGAACATTGGAACGAATTGCGGGTGTCAAAGAAAGTGATGATACCGAAGTGAAAGATATGCTACTAGCAGCTGCTCTTGCTAAAATCTCTGAGTTTAGAGATGCTCTATCTGGTTCTGAGGAGAGTATGATACGCGAATATCTTGAGACTCCAGCAGAAGAAGCTGAATAACAGCGCATATATTTAGCGTGTTGCAATCATGCATCCGCTTTAAAAGAAAACAACCGATATCACTCGGTTGTTTTTAATTGATCAGCAAATATCCTATATAGAACAGCGTCCCGTCAACTATCGCGTGGCTTATCCATGCGCCAAGCAACGACCCCGTTTTCTTGTAGATCAACGACCAGATAACTCCTCCGACTCCAACGAACGTCCCAAACAGCAATGTGAGTCCGATTGGGAAGAATTGAGACAGGATAATGTAATGATGCATGGCAAAGAACAACCCCCCAAGCAGAATCGCGTGATTAGTCGCCATTCTGAGCTCCAGACCGCCAACAACATACCAACGCCAGAAGTATTCCTCGAATAGTGAATGCACCACACTCATCCCTACCGCTGCCAGGAAGTAATATTTTAGAATTCCAAAGTCAGAGACTTTGTCTGCAATGTTTCCGGCGAACGATGTGAACGTGGAGTTAAAAAGATAAAATACGCTCAAGATCAGCGTGCTTATCGCAATACCTGTTCCAACTCCGTAGAGCACTGACTTTCTTTTTTCAGAGCTTATGTTGAACTTTGGGAGCGACAAACCAAGCAACACCAGAGTTATTGGCGCCGCAAACATTATTGTTCTTGACGCTGCATACGTTAGTTGAATAGCACCTGTGTCTGTCAAAACCAAGAAATAAAACACGCTTCCAATCAACTGCAAGAAGATTGTTGCTAGGAATACGCGTCCCAACAACCTTTTACCGAGCTTTTTCATACATCCAAATTACCATGTTTCCATGTCTTTGAAAACGGCCATATTACACTGGTTTTACTACTGTTATGGGGCTAAGGTGTTGACAAAACCCCATTTTAGTGCTATTATCCGCGGTTATTATTAGAAAATAATTGTGAAATATCTAGCTATTGCAATCCTTACGATATCGCTCTTTCTTCCATCAAACAGTGCATTTGCTGCATTTACGTTTGGTGACAGCTATGCAAACGAGATTATCGAAAACGTACAGAGTGCGGATTCGGTTGAGTTTGAATTGGATGCAGATATTCTGGTTAAGAAGCATAGTGATGGTGAAAGAATATTTCAGATTGATACTTCTGCAAGTGGATCGTCTACCGGTATTAATACTGCCGATGAGATGACTGCTATAGATGCAGCGTACAACACTCAATCTGAAGACTCTACTGTATCGAAAAGTGGAAAAGCTATCCGGACAATGGATCGCATCTATTTTACTGATGACGCGGATGGCAAGTGGTACTTCATGGAGCTTCAAGACACGTCAGAGTATCAGCAAATTTCCAGCGGAGTTGATAGCGTATTGGAGGACTTCACGTTCGACGCCTTTGTGATCACAAATATTTTGGACAACACAACTGTTGATGGGACCACGATGTCTCGTTTTGAATACACAGTTGACTCTGAAAAGTTTATTGACTTAGTGAAAAAGTCAGGCGAGTTCACTGATGAAGACATCTCAGAAATTAAAAGCTACATTGAAAATAATGTAGAGCTTACAGGAGAGATCTGGATAGACACGGAAGCTATGCTTCCATACAAGATCACCGCGCACGGCACGGTTAATGACGAGGAAAACGATATCGACATCGCTGTGAACGTTGATCTTACATTTACAAGCTTCAATAAGCGTCTTAACATTCAAGAGCCAAAGGATGCGATTGACGTCATGGCACAGTATCGTGATGATGACGGCGACGGCTTACTGAATGGTCGTGAGGAATTCTACGGATCAGATCCAACCAATCCAGACACCGATGGCGATGGATTCAACGACGGTTTGGAGGTTCGCAATGGATTCAACCCTATCAGTACAGGTCAGCTTGACTCGGATAATGATAGCCTTGGTGACCATGATGAAATGGTTCTATGGCACACAAACCGATACAGAGCAGACTCTGACTATGACGGATATAATGATGCAGTCGAGATCCGATACTTGTACAACCCAAATGGTACAGGTGCGCTCGATGCTGATAGAGATGGTGTAAGTGACCACGACGAAATGTTCGTATGGCACACAAACCGATTCAAATCCGACACCGATGGTGATGGATATTCAGACGCAACAGAGATTCGTTATGGATATAATCCAAACGGAGTAGGTCGTATATAAAATAGAAAAGAAGCACCCGCCAATCGGCGGGTGCTTTTGTATAAATGAACAACATTTCTGATATAATGAAAAAAAGATAAAACAAACCTTATGGCAGTAACAAAGTCAGACAAAGCAAAAGCAGTGAAAGGTTTAGCAAGGGAGGTATCACGAGTAGCATCTGCTCTTGAAAGACAAAGTAGCGCAAAGCACAGGTTCTTAATGGGTCTTGTTTTTGGTGTAGGTACTGCAATTGGCGCGTCCCTTATAGCATCAATCATCATAATTACAATCGCCAGAACGTTGAGTGCCATAGGGATCGACCCAGGCACTTTCGGGCAAGATGCGGGCTCCACAATCGAGCAACAAATCAAGTTACAAACGCCACAAGACTAAAGCTATAGGATCAGTCACGACTTCACTGATTTGTGATAAGATCTTGATATTAATAAGTCAACAAATATATGACGCTCTACCTACTCTCACCAGAAATCTACGTCGACGCAACCCGCTCTTTAGCCGGACCGCCTGCACAGTTATTCAACGCCTACGTTGGCATGCGTGACGATGTTGGTTTTGTTATGACGCCGTGGTTGCAAGAACAAATATCACAGCAACTACAGTCGGCTGGATTCGATGAAGCGAAGGCTGTTGATCAAGCTGAGTTCATTGCTTCTCTTGGATACGAGGCTAAGGACCCAGACGATCTTGGCGATGAACCACTTATTGCCATTGCAAAGAGTCTCGAACTCGACTCAGTTTACAATGCAAGCGGACGCGGCGACGAGGCAGTGGACGGCGTACAGTTTAAACCGGTAAGCGACTTGATAGGAATCTTGATTAAAGACTAAATTATTTAAGATCGCGATATGCAAAATAGTATCAATAGCAAAACAAGGGTTGCGATCTTATCAATGGTAATCATACTGGCTTTCACGGTCGCAGGCACAGCATTTGCCAAGAGTACAACCCACGTTGAGCGGTGGGAGCAACGCATAAGCCGTATTGAGCTGATGCTGGAACACAGAACACATCTGTCCCCTGCCCGACGTGAACGCATTGTGCGTGTATTGAACAGACTGCATCGCAAGATCATTGAGTCGAGGCCAGCGCCCATAGTCGTTGTAGAGCCTCTTGTTATAATTCCAGAGGAGCCAACACCGGTTGTAGTCACAACCCCCGTAGCAACATCTACTGAATACGAAGAGATCTTCAACGGTTACGGTAAAGTATCTGTAAGTGAAGCTGGCGACAGTGTGTATCTTGAGCCGCAGCATTCAACTCAGTCAGGCGAAACACACGCAGCTCTCGTTGTATCAAAAAAGGAATTAAACAATAACTTCAAAGTTTCTTACACTGTAAACACGCACTCGCAACTCCGCACAGGATCTGCGCCTAACCCTTGGGAAGTAGGTTGGTTCGCGTTCGGATACAATCCTGACGGCACATTCAAGTATTTGATCTTGAAGCCGAACGGTTACGGAATCGAGCTTGGAGAGTCTCTCGGGAACGACAAACAGAATTTCCTATGGACATCCCGAGTTGGTGACAAATCATTCAACGTTGGGCAAAGCTATCGTGTATCGCTCGAGGCCGCAAACGGCGAGATCGTCGTTTCTATCGATGGTGTTGAAGAACTTAAATACAAAATGACAGACAAAGATATCTTAGATGCAAATGGACGTTTTGGATTCTATAGTGAAGACGCAGCAGTTACGTTTTCAGAGATCAGCATCAATTAAATCGCCATTCACCACGACGGAAATATCGCAAATAAAAAAGACCGGCTTAGCCGGTCTTTTTCTTGATTCAATTTTCGCGCCTACTTAAATATCACGAACGACCCTGTTGCCACTTCGCCTTGAGGTAGTATGTGTGACGTTCCTAATGGACTGCCAGACTTGTCGTATGCTACCAACGAAGACGTAATATAGAACGGTTGTAATGAGTCGCCTGCTGCTAACGCTTTCATCTCAATGAACATGGTTACATAAACCTCGTGTCCCTCTTCAACAATGAAAGGTGTGCTGAAACTGAATGTTCCCTTGTTAGATGCAACCCCAACTCCTGTTCCATACTGATCCTTCTTCCCTGTTGTCACATCCTCTACGATAATATAGAGCGAGCTTCCAGGAGGTGTCGCTGCAAAGCTACCGCCTAGATAAATCTCTTGGTATTCAACAGTGACATCACCACCAATCGCCTCCATCAACAATTTTACTGGACCAAATGACTCAGAGTTCAAACTAACGTCCGCCCACTCTTTTCCAACGTAGTGTATGTATAGATCAGTCTCAGAAACTGCGTCCTGTGTAGTACCAGAGGTGTCTTTTGGACTATCATCAGAAGTACCATCTGGAGTCTTTTGAGACCCAGCGTCATCATGAGCATCGGTCGTACCATCCGTAGCTGTACCGTCTGTAGAGCCGTCAAGACGATCGGTCGTACCATCCGGAGTTGTACCGTCTGTAGAGCCGTCAAGACGATCGGTCGTACCATCCGGAGTTGTATCGTCTACAGCGTCATCTTTCCTATTCTCATCTAAGATATCATCGGATGGAACATCGTCTTTAACGTCTGTTGTACCATCAGAAGCGGTGTCGTCAGGATGAGTATCTTCACCATTTGTACCGTCGTCTGCAGTTTCATCGGTATGAGTATCTTCCTCCTTTACCTCACCGTCAGCGATCCCATCCATATCTTCGTCCAACTTATGCTCGTCGTCTATAGCATCGATAATTTCCGGATCTGCCGCCTCTAAGTATCCATTCCAACAGTTATTCTGTTCTACAGACTCATGTACTTGTTCATTCACATCTACGCAGACTCCCGCCTTTGCGCTCTTATCCCAAGCCCCTGTCTGTATCAAAGCGTGATGCTGTCCAAGGATGAACGACTTATCCGCGAGCGTGCTCACGCTGTAAGTCCGTGCAAGCTGTCCGTCGAACCAGAAGTATATACTGAAGTTTTCGGTTGGGACATCGCCGTACCCCTCGTTGCTGATAACTGCTGTGAGTATACCGTTATGGTCAACAAACACGTTCGTTACCATTAAGTCTGGGTCGCTCTTCAATCCTGTACCTCCGTCTTGATTATCATGATCTTCAACGGTCTCGTCGGACGCCATGTCTGGTTCATCCTTCTTCTCATCAACCGGAGCAAAATCCTCGACTTCCGCAAACTCCTTCACATCACCAATAATCTCGTCATCTTCTAAGTGGATTGTCTTCAAGGCCCGTAATATCGCAAGCTTCTCTTCAAGCTGACTTTCTAAATCACGAATTTCGTCAACAATGAGTCCAAGCTCCTGCTCAATATGTTCAGCTTTGATTGCGTGCTTTGAATAAAATTCGCGCTTCGTTGTATCTAGCACTTCGTCAATCTTAACTGCTTTACCTCTTGTATTTACACGCAGGATCGATCCGTCGTTTCCACTCAAGATCATTCCTTCTGGAAGCTCCTTGTCCGCGAGCTCTTCTTTGATTGAGTAACGTGGGAAAAAAGCTTCGGAAATATCGTCCACCATCTTCGCCCAGTCCTCTCCATAAAGTTCCTTCGCCTGTTCCTCGCTCTTGATTGGGCGCAAAACTCCGTCCGTTGATACCGCGTACACCTTTGGCACACTTGGAATCTTCAGCAAACGAACACCGGCCTGATAAGGCACGAGCCCGCCAAACTTAACGTCCTGAAGGTCGCTGCAAGAAATAACTTTTACATGGTCAAAACCATCGTGCCACGACTTCCACGCGCGCTCGTTAGGGTATGCATAACGAGTTCCATCTTCCGCAAGATGGTAAACCGCTTGCTGACCTGCGCACTTAACGTCGTCGCCAACTGATGCTGCTTGAGCTGTTGCGCCAAATGCAAACAGCCCGACCATCGCAAAAGCTGCGATAATCAGTGTAATTGATTGATTTATTCTATTTGTCATATGTGTTTTTATTTATAGAAACATTATACCGGACAGGCGCTTTATCGCCTATGCACAGATTGTATAACTTATTTACGGCCGCAAAAGCTCTTTTACTCGGTTCTCCATACCAAGCCACGCTTCCTCAGTAATAAATTCCGTCGCGCTAGGGTCCTTTTCGTATCCCTTGGCCTTTCCAGCCAATATACGAGCTGTATATATGCGCACGGGCTCTCCGTTCTTCTCCATTTCAACAACACCAATGATCTCTCGGCGCGCTCCATCAGTCACAACCTCCATTTCTGCGGTAACTCGAGCCGTTTCCAAGTCCCAGCTCTCAGCAAGGCCGTCAAAACCAGCGTCTGCTAGTAGTTTGTGTGTATTATATAGGTCATCCACTTCGTCGTAGTCGATCTCGTTTGGCTTCATAGGTCAAAGTATGATTATTGAAGAATGAGGTCTATATGTGTCTGATTTTATCATACATGATAGCAGCATTTTTTAAATTGGTTTTCAGCCAAGAGTAGTCTTTTCTGATAAACTGTCTCCGTATGGACAATGAATTCACAGAAAGAGAATATAGCGAGAGATCGTTCAAAGACATCAACATAAGCGAACGCTGCCTCAAAAACATCGACTTTTACAACTGTAAGTTCACAAACTGTGTCTTTTCCGAATGCGACTTCAACGGTTCGGAGTCCTCGGAATGTATCTTTGACCACTGCAGTATTAGCCTATCAAAGTTTCTCAATTGCAGTATCAGAAGCGCAAAGTTCAAGGACTGCAAACTTGTTGGGGTTGACCTTACACGATGCACTGTAAACTTCTTTGATCTTGATTTTAAGAAATGCTTGATCGACACATGCAACTTCTCGACACTCCCTATGAAAGGAACAGCGCTTGAGGACTGCGTGATACGAGAATGCATCTTCGGCGAAACCGATCTTACGCGCGCAACATTTTCCGGTTGTGATCTTGAGGGCTCGATGTTTCACAACACAAAACTAAACAACGCAGACTTCACGTCTGCAAGAAACTACACTATCGATCCGGTCGTGAACAAAGTAAAAGGAGCCCAATTTTCGCTACCAGAAGCAGTCTCGCTGTTGCGAGGATTCGATATCAAGATAGACTAGCACAAGGACTTATCCACAGCCTCCACGCAATAAAAGCCAGTGTAAACAAGCTGGACTGGCACGGGGACAGTCCCCGGGACTGTCCCCCAAAATCTTGGCCATAGTAATCTTACAAACAAAAAACCACCCGCCTCTCGCAAGAAGCTGGGTGGTTTTGCTTGATTTTACTGCTGTGAAGCTAGTGCGTCTCCTACCGTGTAGTCGAACCAGAATACTACTGAGATGTCTGTTATCTGCTGATTCCATGTTGGTCCGTAGAGCGAAGTCGCTGTTGTCTCATCTGGGACGTGAGCGAGTACTCCGTTTGCTTGTACTTGGTATGTCTTTGCGTCGGACTGGATCTTGATCATTGTTCCTTCTGCCATGATCATACGTCCGCCAATCTTGAGCTTGCGGAGTTGATCGTCTTGTACCATGACCACATCGTCGAAGGAATATCCGTATGAATCGAATGTTGCTGTGTTTGGGAATACGTATCGTGTCCCGTCCTTTACGAAGTACACACCAGAGAGCTCAACTCCTCGGAATAGTGACCCTTCTACTAGGTTTACCTCCACTCCGTTAACGTCGAGCATCACTGCAACTGTTGCGGAGTCCTGTTCATCTACAACCTCGTCCACGATTTCTTCAACAAGATCTGGGTTCAACGTAATCGAGAAGCTTTGGTTTGAATCACCTGTTAGCAGAGTCGATCCTGCACTCGTAACAGCTGCAACTTTAACCTTTGCATTTGTGATGTCCATGTTTGGAACTGTCCATGAGTATGTTCCATCGTTCTCTTCGTCTGCGGCGATGAGACTGTATGTCTGACCGTTGTTTGCAGAGTAGTAGAGACTAACAGAGTCCACGTCATCTCCAGACGCTGTCCATGTAATGTCTGCCGTCGATCCGCCCACGAGAGCCTCACCACCGTTTGGCGACGTTATGTTTGCCGTTAGCACCGTGTCTGTGAACAAAGCTGGAGATGTTCCACCTGTAGTTGCAAACGTCCAACCTGTATTACCACCACCATTTATACAACCTACTGCACATATAGGTAATGCTGATCCTGCACTCACGTTGTCGCTGACCGAAACGTACGAAACTGTGAATGTTCCGTTGCTATCCAGGTTCGCGGCCGTTGCCGGTGTAGACGAAGCGACTGTAAGTAGATTGCCGGCTGCGCCATTAAGTATCAGATCGTTGGCCACTGTAAATGTATCTGAAGCATTCAAGGTAAGTGTATCCGCACTAGACACTGACTTTGTAAGATCATAGAATGTTGTACTTCCTCTTACTGTCTGACTAGATCCATCAAGAATAACATGGCCGTTACTATGCGTAAAAGTGCTATCGTTTCTCCATATACCAGCTACGTTTAAATCAAACCCAGCTGTCGCAAATGTTCCATCGACTATGTATAGCATTCCATTTACATCAGTATTTGCAGCCATTGTCCAATCTCCGCCGCTCGCAAGGTCATTAAAGACAAGGTCGTAAAATGCTGTAAACCCATTCAAGTTGTATGAACCAGCACCCACAGAATCTACAAAGAGAGTTTGCCCGCTATCTGTGTCCATTGTAAGCGTAACGGCTTCGTTCCCGTTCATCTCGAGCGCGCCACTATTGTTTGCGTATGTACCGCTAACTATCAGACCATTTGACAATGTCGAGAGCTGTGCACCTGAGTCAATTGTAAGGTTACCATTTATCTTCATGGAGTCAGTGCTCAACTCAACGCTACCTCCGCCATTGGCAATGACTACATTGCCAAATTCAAAGGAGCCCGCTGTTGTTCCGGATATAACCGTCTGCGTTCCTGCCCCGTCAAAGGTGACAGTACTAGGAGCCCCGGCAAGATCAAAATTGCCTCCATTTGTCCAGTTGCCTCCAACTGTTAAAGCATTACCGTTTGCATCAAGAATTGCGTTCAAAACTATCGTTAAGTCACCATCTACATCAAAAGATCCTAACTGAGTGATCGTTCCAGTATACCCAGCCTGTGTTTCGAGTATAGTGATGTTTGTTGATGCCGTAACATCTACATCAGCAATACAACTTCCATCAAAAATCGCCTTGTCACCTACTCCAGGCACTACGCCGCCAGCTCCACCAGCACATGCCGCTGTACCGGTACTCCAGTTAGTAGCAGTTCCCCAGTCAGCAGTAGCACCGGCCCAATAATAATCCACCGCGTCAGCCGACTGCGCGCCGACAAACATCAGCGACATCGTCATGATGAAGCCGAATACTGTTAATAAGGATAAACGTAAAGTCATATGGTCGAACTTAATTAAAGATGGATAGTTAAAGATGCTTCTATTGTACCATTTACAC
>JABMPK010000040.1 GCA_013203725.1 Candidatus Uhrbacteria bacterium
AGCAGATTTACAGTCTGCCCTCGTTGACCGCTTGAGTACCGACCCTCGACTATTCTTGTTTGGACCCTTCAAACAGAGGTTACCCTATTTTCTGGAGTGGAGCCACCTAAGGGATTCGAACCCTTGACCTACGGTTTACAAAACCGTTGCTCTAGCCAACTGAGCTAAGGTGGCGTGCTATAAAGCCTGGAAATAGTACAGGAAACCGGAATCGGAGTCAATATGGTTCATGGTTCACGGTTGATGGTTCTGGAGATATCTCCGGAACCGTGAACCATGAACCAAAACCGACCAATCAAAACCCGGCTCGTAGGGACGGGTCGCGACCTGTCCGCTTCTAGCGAATACCGGTTCGTAGGGACGCCCTTCCGCGCGTCCGCGCCAGCGAATACCAGCTTGTAGGGGAGGGATTCTTCCCTCCCGCGCCAGCAAATACCGGTCAAACGTCCCAATACGCACCATTTTGTTGACAAAGGCCGTATATAAGGTAAAATAGCCTCACTATGAACAAGAAACGCAAACAGGCGGTTAAAAGCCGTCGAAAAAAGGCAGGGAAGACAGTGCGAAGTCTACGGTACCGAGGTTAATGATTGACGATTTGCGTCGCTCATGTTATGATCGGCCCACATTGATTTCTATATATGTCACAAGATAACATGATTAAGTTGGAGTGTTCCCAGTGCAAGGGGATCAACTACCATTCTCATAAGAACAAAAAGGTCTTAAAGGACCGACTCGAGCTTTCAAAGTTCTGCAAACGTTGCGGAAAGCACGAGATGCACAAAGAAACAAAATAGAGCCAAACGGCTCTATTTTTTGTTTAGAAGAATGATCGTTCCTTGGAATCTTTAATAAGCTCGAAGGCTTCTTCTGCTGTATCCACAACATGGAAGAGATTAACGTCATCTGGCGATATGGTCTGCATTTGATCGCGCATCGTTTCCTTGATCCAATCAACCAATCCGTCCCAGTATTCATGACCCAGACATACAACTGGTACTGGCTGCATTTTACCTGTCTGTATAAGTGTGATGATTTCAAATAACTCATCCATCGTTCCAAATCCACCAGGGCAAAAGACGTAAGCCTGCCCAGATGCAGTAAGCATCACTTTGCGAGTAAAGAAGTAGTGGAATGATTTACTGTTAGTCACGTATGCGTTAACTCGCTGTTCCGACGGCAGCATGATGTTTAGGCCAAGCGATGGAGCGCCAACTTCATACGCGCCTTTGTTTGCAGCTTCCATAATTCCGGGTCCGCCACCTGTAATTACTGTAAAGCCAGCCTCGCCGAGCATCTTGGTAAGTCGCACTGTTTCTTGATACCAGTGCTCTGTATCAGGCATTCGTGCAGACCCAAACACTGAAACCTCGCGACGCGTGGTCGACAGGAATTGGAAACCTTCCACAAACTCGGCCATTATTCTAAAAATTCTCCAAGTGATGTCCGCCATGCGATATGGCTTACTAGAATCTTCGTCTGTATGACTTGGAAATCGGCAGAACTCATCTATCTCGTCTTGTGAGTGATCGTGTTGTTTCATATATTTGTGATTATTTCAAAATAAGAATATTACAGAAAGTAGCATCGACACTAGCGCTCCATGCTCACCTCTGTCTTGTTGCCTCTTATGGAGATCCCGATGGATAAAACTTCTCCTCCTTTTTGATAAAGCGCAGATGTATGCGTAGGCCCGTCTGTTGGCAGTGAACCGAACTGCCTCTTTGCTGTGTAGCCATCCTCAAGCAGTGTTTCTGCAAAAAAAGCTTTCGTGTCGTGTACGGAAAGACTGGTCAGAAAGCTTACTGAATACGCTGCAGAGTTTTCTAGCACGACCGTGATCTCGGCGTCTGACGGCAAGTCTAGGTCTAACTTTGACTCAACCTCCGGCACTTTGTATGTGTCGCCAACTTCCAAGTTGTCGCGCGCAGTGTCTGGGCCCAAGCATCCTGCTCCTGCAAGAATTACAACAAGTAGTAGTGAGAAGAGCGGTAAGTGAAATCGATTCATATTTGATTCTAAAAAAGTAATAGTAGTAGTGATGCTGCGCCCGCTAACCAGAAGCTTGTTGTTAGGTCGACTACGAATAACATGGCGACATAAAGTATTATAGCGCCAAACGATATTGCAGAAGCCCTAAATAGTACGTATTGCAATGCATCTACTCGACCAGCTTTATTATACATTTTAGCATTAAACGGCACCATCATAAGAGTTCTTGAAGTTCCATGGAAAGAATCAGATACAAACACGTGACCTGCGGATACTACAAAAGCCTTCAGACCCCAGACAATCGCGTGCATCCACGCTCCAAGACGCATGATAAGGTCACGGTGTTTGTCGGCGAGTTCTGCAGCCATCACAACGGCTATAATGGAAAAGGCTAGTGAGACAGTTGTGACGAGTCCAACGGTTGTAAAGTCACTGACTACGTAGAAAAATATAAAGATGGGCCATATCACTCCTGCGACGCCTGCTTCAAATCCGGATGCAGCTAATGCAATGTAGTCCTTCCACCCTTTGCCAAAGAAAGTATTTTTGAAGGAAATTTTGACTTTTGAATGAATATCTTTTGAGATGAATAGAGGAAGGATCGAAATGACTAACAGTAGGTTCACAATCACCAAAACCATTGTAAAACCGAACATAGAAATCAAGATTCCTCCAGCTAATGGACCAGCTACATTGGAGATTTTTGTGCAAAACTGAACGAACCCAACTTCTTTTCCAAGACTTTTGCCATCTGACATTAGCGCGAAGTCCGTGTGGTAGCTTGTCCAGAAGATTCCAAGCTCGATGCCTGACGCGACGGCCAAAACCCACAGGGGCCAGGACATTGTTTGTAATGTTGCGAGAAGGGAAAAGAAGATGACCAGGAATGGCATGGAAATAAGCATCGTGTGCTTAAAGTCAAATCTTGCATCGAGGTAGGCTGCGGGGAATGACGCTACCCAGTAAACAGCTTGTCTAACAATATAGAAGATCAAAACCGCGCTTAGTGAGTATCCGAGCGTGATCAAGTAAATTGGTATGAAGATTCCGATCATCGACGTTGCAAATCCACGTATCGCGGTCATCACATAAAGCTCGTCGAGCTCTCGGTTGTGAAGAAATTGCAGGATTGGTGACTGTGTGTGCATAGTCATGACATTGTAACGGCTCAAGTAAAGGAGATGGAACAGGATAATGATTTAACAAGGTAGTTCTCAGGACTTTGAAACAGCTCAGGCTCGTTATTGCGAGCTTCAAACTCTCGCACGAACTGTGGGAGCATATACAACCTGATCTGTTGCCAGGA
>JABMPK010000041.1 GCA_013203725.1 Candidatus Uhrbacteria bacterium
CCTGGCAACAGATCAGGTTGTATATGCTCCCACAGTTCGTGCGAGAGTTTGAAGCTCGCAATAACGAGCCTGAGCTGTTTCAAAGTCCTGAGAACTACCTTGTTAAATCATTATCCTGTTCCATCTCCTTTACTTGAGCCCATATTTTACGCACTCTATGGAAATGGAATACAGGAACCCCTTGGCGTAAGAGTCGCGTCCCATATAGTGGGCAGTTTCAGAATCCACTGTGTATACCTCTGCCAGCCCAGCCCAAAACCAGCGGTCTGCTTATATTGCGGCAATGCACGCAACGCAACGTATGGCGAATAGTCATCCATTGGGAGATTAAACAGTTTCGCTTTATGCTCAAGTATGGACTGGCTTGCAATACGCGCGCCACTTCCTGCGACCTCCCTGTACCCTGGCAAAATCAGATCAGCGTTCAACGCAAGATCTACGTCCCCACCATCTTCTTTAGCATGATAAAAAGGTATTTCCATCAACGGAAAATGAGTCACGTAAACTGGACCACCAATTAACTCAGTCAACTTCACCTCTTACCATGCACCAAAATGTAACAAAGTATGGTTGCTGTACTTACTGTCTCCCGTTGCCTCCTCAAGCATTTTCATGGCCTCTGAGAATCTTACTTTCGGTATATCGTGTTCACAGAAATCACTCAACCCAAGTATTTCCTCACCAGTAAGGAACTGTGACAGTTCATTTGAACACTCTTCTATCACGTGACGAGTAATGCTCCGAACGAGACCAGTCAACACATCTACAGATCCTTCAAAATCAACCTTCCCTTCGTACTCAATGTGCTGAAATTCCGAGAGATGCGTAGCGTCCTCTTTTTCTTTTCTGAAAGAATTGTATATCGAGAACACTTGTTCAATCTTAGGGTGCGCCAACCTCATCTCAAGATAGAACTGTGATGACTCAGACAAGAAAATTGAACGTCCGGAATCAAACCAGTCCTTGATAACTACTGGAGCTGTATCAGTTGTGTAATCAATAGTTTGCCCTGCATATATCTCCCCCGGAGAAGATATCATGCGCGTTGTCTGCGGCAGGTTTGTCCACGACGCCCCTAGTTTCTGAAAATATGAAACAGTCGCATTGAATATCTCCGAATCAATTTTGTGCACCGCGCTCCAAACGTCACTCCCTTCAAAGAATCTATTAATCAGCTCCTCTTTATCTATAGTCGGTTGGGTCACAGGACCCTCAGGATGTGAAACATTTCCTCTATAAAATAGCGATCCGTCCTCCATGGTTTTATATGGGCCCAAATATGGCATAAACGATGGATATTTACAGAGTTGATAAAAAGATGCAATATATACATATAATATGGGAAATCTACATGATCACGACATCTTGCAGTCAGACTCATTTAGTACATATATTGTGCCTATTATTCGCTCTACCTACGATATCACGGATGTAGAACGAATAACAAACCCCCCTATATATTCACATACATCTAGAAAATGCCTAATCCATTCATCTTCAGGCACGTTCTTTGTAAAAGAACTACCTAAATATAGAGGCAAAGATGCGTGGATCTTTACATCGCAGTTTCAAAAACAACTATCCGTATTCACAAACATAATCCTGGCTCCAAGATGCACCGAAGATGGTTATTTGGTTTTATCTATTGGCGATAATAATTACCATGTAACACCTTTCGTCAAAGCAGACTATTTTGATGGTAGCGATGAGGAGATTCGTTCATCAGGGGCGCTTACCGCTGAAGTCCATAACATATCCGAAAACATTGCATTACCAAGCGCGTTCAATTTCGACATGCCCGATACGGTGAAGCTGCTCTCAAAACTTATATATACTGAGTCGCAAGAAGAACAAAATTGGATTGAGTCATTAGTTAACGATACCATCAAGCTGTGGCAGGATGCGGAGTCATTCAAGATTCAGCGGCATATTATTCACGGCGACATTAGCCCGTTCAACTTCTTGTTCGTGAATAAAGAGGCCGTTCTTCTTAATGACTTCGATAATGCATGCGTTTCGATTTTTTTACACGACCTTGCTGAAGGCCTTCTCACCTTTGGATACATGATGTATGCTGGAATTGTAAGCAATTTTGCTGCAAAACTGCCTCAAGCCCCTAATAAGCAAAGGGTTGGTGCTTTTATAGAAGGGTATACGTCTAAGCGTCCAATTTTAAGCGAGGACCTTAAGCCTCTGTCCATCTACGTCGAGCTAGTTTGGAACGAACTGCTTATTCTGGGCGTAGTACGCGGAGACTTCTCGATCTCTCACGCTAGGAAAAGAATAGATATATCAAAGAAAATAAACATATACCTGGAGACGATTCTATGAAAACACTCTACGCATGGGATTTTCACGGTACACTTGAGCGAGGAACAGAGTTCGTGCTCGCTGCAATCTGCAACATCCTCTGCGCTGAATATGGCGTCGACGTAAAGGTCGATGGCAAATTCATAGTGGACCACCCTTCGTTTCACTGGCGCGCTCTTTTCGACGAGCTCGCAGACGGAGCGTTGTCAGAAGACCAGTTGCAGGAGATGTCGACGCGTGCGTACTCGGACGAATTCTTTCACTTGAATTCTGTGCATAGCGAGCCGCAACCTGGCGCCATCGATGTGCTGCAGGGCGTAGTGGACAACGGTGACTCAAACATCGTGGTTTCGAATTCAAGACCGGAGCTAATCGCTAGGTACGTCAGCGTAGTGGGTCTGAGTGACTACTTTGATGCCATTCTGGGTATCGAGTCGCTTGACCCGGGAATCGCGCAAAAATACGACGTTACCGAGCGGAAGGCTGCAGAGATAAAAGAACACCTGGCATCACACCCGGGTGAGTTCGATCGAGTTGTCATGATCGGTGACAGCCATCGGGACATCGAGGCCGGTCAGCAGGTTGGAGCCATCACCTTCATGTTCGGACCACTTGATACCGATCGTGCCGGATGTGAACCAGACTTCTGGATCGACGACCTCACAAAAATCGAACCTCTTCTAAACGAAAACGCGTGAACAGCATTGCTGCAAACGCGTCTTTTTTTATGCTCCAAACAGTGAAGGTTCTTCTGGAATAAATCGCTTTCTTCGTACAGACACTAGAGCGCTCAAATAACGATGGTTTTCGTTAAAAAGTGACATAGTCTCCACAAGCCTCGCTTTTACAGCGCGAATCTCATCGTCAGACTGCACGGCCTGTTTTGCCATAAAATCACAATATTCGTCGATATGTTTATCCGTGGTGTGTGCAATGTTGATCGGCTCTGTTCTATATTCCTCAAGACCAGTAGAGTCATACAACTCTATCCAGTATGACTTGTCCCAGGCTTCTATTGTAATTCCTAATAAATCGTTCAGTTCCCTCAACAAGCGTTCTGGTGGATCTTGATCGTAGAAAAAATTAACATCAGCCACGAATCCCCACGGCTTTGCAGCTCGAGCGTACTCTTTCAAAGCAGCGACCTTGTCATCCATGAATGCTGTCGAACCTCCGCAGACAACAACATCAAACATGTTGTCTTCAAAAGGCAGATGAGTTGCGTCCCCAACGCGAAATTCTACTAGTGCCTTTATGTCAGGGATGTCTAATTCCAGTTGTTCATTTGCCGACTTGATCATGGAAGGATCAATGTCTATGCCTACAACCTTGCACCCAGTAATTCGCGCAAGCTCCAGACTCACATACCCCGAATTGCAACCCGTATCTAAAACAAAGGAGTCCTTTGTAATATTGCAAATCTGAGCGATGCGGGCAACGGACCACTTACCACCAGGCGGGCGATTAGACCCCTCGATATGCGACATGAACTCTACATATGGCATGGATTCAATCTCTGCTATCGACTTACCTTTCAGCATATTAACGTAATATTAAATGAGTTGAACTTGTTTTTGGAGTAAAAAGTGCTGATACTTTATCAAAAAGTACTTGTGCATCCCCACTATTATCCTTGGTGTGGTTGCACACAAAAACATCCAGTGTTACGTATTCATCATGAGGCCACGTGTGTACCGAAACATGAGACTCTGCCAAGGCAACGATAACAGTAACTCCACCATCATCAAACGTATGGCCTGCAGAATCTAGAACTGTTAAGCCGTTATTCGCTATTAGAGGCGCAAGGATATTAATAAACCTGTCGTGGAATAGAAGGTTATCATCGTTAAATACACACCCGGACAATTCTCCCAATATATGTACTCCTGTTCTGGGGCTTGATTTCAGCATATATTCAACAATAGTATCTTTAAATAGATTACACTAACCCGGTTATCCTAACAAATCGAGCCTCAATAATGATATGATACTAGCACTATGCGACTATCAACAAGAAAAGCTGAGACCGAACGGCTTCAGAATCAAATAACCGACAACCATCTGACACCCGCGAAGATCCAGCGGCTTAAAGACGAGCTTGTTAGACTCGAGACGGTCGACCGAGCTAAGGCTGTTAGCATCATGCAACTTGCTGCAGAGAACGGTGACTTTTCGGAAAACGCTGCTTATCAAGATGCCAAGCGTAGACTCCGTCGAATCAACTCACGTATCATCCACCTCACCGAACGCATCAGCCAAGCGATCCCGATCGAAGAAGGAACAGATGCTACTGGCGCGATCCGGCTCGGGTCGACCGTGGTGGTTGAGCTCAACGGTAACGAGCAAACATTCCAGATCGTAGGTTCGCAAGAAGTCGACATCACAAGAGGAAGGATCTCGCACACAAGCCCGCTAGGGTCGATGTTGCTAGATCGCTATGCTGGTGATGACGTGACCGTTATAACTGTAGGCGGCGAGATTATTTACCGTGTTGTCAGTGTGGAGTGACCTCGCTGAACTCACCAACACGCGTACGATCTAAATGCAGCAGGAGCGCCCCACATCCTAGACTATTTCCCACCGTGTCGACCAACGTTCTGATATAAGTTCCGCTCGCTACATCGAACTCAGCCGTTACCGTCAACACGAGATCAACGCCATCAAGCGCGCGCTCCCATGAGGCAACCGCGTCGTATTGTCGAAAATCACCACTCACCAACGCTATTGTCCGCTTGACCTGATCAAGTACGTCACTCCCCATTCTCGATTCCCACTTTCCCATTCGCACATCATGCACAATCATGTTCTTTTTTGGTATTTCGACCTCGTCAATCCTCCCCTGCTTTGCCCACCAATGCAACGGCCTGCCTTTAACCTTGTACGCGCTGTACACGGGAAACTCGAACTCGTGCTCTCCTACAAGATCTTTCACCGCGCCAATAACAAGATCTAGATCAGGCATGGGGACAGTCCCGGGGACTGTCCCTGTACCTGTCACCATTACGCGCTCAACTATGCCGAGAGCATCCAACGAATCGCTCCTGAAACCAAACAACATCGTAGCAGTGTACGTTTTATCTTTCTTTAAATATTCATCAAGTTTAAAACGATCGTCATCCGTCAATACGACTATCAATCCCTCAGCCATAGGATCCAACCGCCCCGCATAGACCATCTTGCTTTCACGATAGCGCGAATCGTTTACGCGTATATCGTCGATAGCCCGCAACGGTGTCCATCCCAAAGGTTTTCTAACAACTATCACTGCCATAAAGAATTGTTTTCAAGACTTATCCACAGGAGAAAAAGTGACCGCCTCAATGTTTACAGGCACTTTCGTTACACTCTTCTGAACCAAAAACTCACGACCGTGCATTATTGGCACATCACAAATCAGCACCAATCGCGTCTGAAATATTGGAATAACCGTCAGACCTAAGAAGTTTCGCAAGATCTCGATTGATCTGCCCAATCAACTGAGGGCCTTTGAATATCATTCCAGTTGCAAGCTGCACTAGTGACGCTCCGTTGCGGATCCTCTCGTACGCATCTTCACCGCTAAAAACTCCGCCACACGAGATCAGCACAAAGTCACCGCTGAATTCTTGGGCGAGATACCGCAAATGCTTGAGCGCGCTTGGCTCAACTGATTTACCACTCAAACCACCATCGCCAAAGTCATGCTTCTTTGTGAGGTTGCTGACAATCAAACCGTCAACCCTCTGTTCCTTAGCGACCGTGGCAATGTCTCGCAACTGATCTTGAGTTAAATCCGGCGACAGTTTTAGAAACATTGGCTTATTATTTCGCTGAGCGTTCAGAACGATCAATAACTCAGACAACCTCTCCGCATCTACAAACGGCTGACCTCCGAACGCGTTCGGACAACTTATGTTGATAGTGTCGTATGACCCGATGTATTTGAATGCAGTGTATGCTTTTAGATAATCCGCAATCGCAGCGCCGGTCTCAACAGTCTCGGCACAATTAGTCTTCGCTACACTCACACCGATCGGAATCTCGAACCTCATACTCTGCAAACGCTTCGATATCTGCTCCGACCCATCATTCTTGAGACCATAAAAAACACGCAGACTTTGCAGGTCTGGATGCCGCCACAAACGAGGCTTTGGATTGCCCTCGCAGTACTATCCGGTGATTGACCCGATTTCCTCGAAACCAAACCCGACACTCGGCAACAATTGTGTAAGCTCGGCGTTCTTATCAAAACCAGCAGCGAGTCCGACAGGATTCGGGAGAGTGATACCGCTAACGCTCTGCGATAAGACTGGGTCTTGGTAACTCATCATGACCGCCATTACAGATCGCGTAGCCTGATATCGCCCCAACAACTTTCCAATCCAAAGCACGCGATCATGAACGTCCTCAGGATCCTGCCTAAAAAATATCGGCTTTGCGATATAAGTGTATAACCAGCTTTGTATCTCGGGTGCAAACATAAAGTGATATTAGCACAGAACGCGACAAGTTATACACAGGTGGCAGCCACGGTGGCAGCCACCTGTGTTCCCACCTGCGTTCCTGCTAGAGTGTTCTAAAAATCGATAAACAAAAAGCCATCCGTTTTACCGGATGGCTTTTTGAGAACGCTTACGCGCGCTGTACGTTTGTAGCACGTGGACCCTTATCTGAATCCTCGGTCTCAAAAGTAACTTCGTCACCTTCCTGTAGCTCGTCAAACATGACGTCTACTAGTGATGATGAGTGAAAGAAAAGGTCTTTCTCTTCACCTTCTACGGCGATGAATCCGAACCCTTTGTCTGTAAGTCTCTTAATAACTCCTGTCATACTTATGTAAGTAATGAATAATCCGCAAATTCCGCATCTTGTTGGAAATTCTACGGAACTCCACTTTGAATACGCCTCTGCTTGCGCATTAGAGTACCTTATATACTGAAACTTGTCAATACCATCGTATACCCCTATTTTTAAAGGCTTAAATACCCTTTACAAACACAATATTCTGTGGCATAATCTTCGCACAACATTCGGGGATCGTCTAATGGTAGGACACCAGTTTTTGGTACTGGGAATCGGGGTTCGAGCCCCTGTCCCCGAACCAAGGAAAGCCCGTCGCATTGCGGCGGTTTTTCTTTTGTTTAAAGGCTCATACGTCGATTACCTTGATAGTAGTGCTGGAGTGGCCATTTTGCTTGTGTCCACATAGTGCCCAAAGTTCATGATTTCACCCTCTAGCGAAGCTACCGCAGAGCGTAAAGTTTGGGCTCCAACATGCGCGTATCTCTCTGTCATTAGGATCGTTGAATGACCTAGCAGCTCTTGCACTGCACGCAATGGGATGCCCTTTGCAACGAGATTAGTCGCGAATGTGTGACGTAGCGTGTGCCATCCGATCTTCCTCACAACAGCGCGCTCGCATATACGTTCGATTGCACGATACGCAGTGTGCTTGGTAACTGGACTACTCTGAAGTCTGCCTTCATGTGGTTTTTTATTACGAAACCCAAAACACCCTCATCACCTCCCGTGGACTTGTGCCCAAAAAATGAACCAGGTTGCTTGTATAAAACAAAACGGCACACCCGATAGATCGACAGGTCGACCTCACAGGTGTGAGCCGTCTGTCGCACGGATGTGCAGGAGCCTCCTAGTTGATGAATTCTGCGAAGTAGTCGCGGTAGGTGTTCAGGAACGCGGCGTCACGGCTCCCGAGGAACTCCATGAGGATGGCGCAGGCGCGAATCTTCATGGCCAGTTCGCTGTCTGTTGGGGCACCCTGCTCAGCGAGCAGACGCTCCATTTCGTCATCGATGACCTTCCGAAGTGCCTCCCTCTCTTCGGGCAACCACTGGTCAGTCACGTCGACCTTCTTGATCGCATTCGGCATGCCTAGGCCACCTTCTCGACGAACTGGTTGACGGCATCCTCACCCGAGTCGGCACCGATCACGGCCACGAGGTCCGCTCCACTCTGTGCTGGTTCGATCCAGACGTTCCAGTGATTCGTGTTGTAGGGGTTTGAGATGTAAACCACAACCTCACCGAAGCGAGGAATGGTTGCATCCGCGCAGAAGCACGAGATGTGCACATCAGTCGCATCGCGGGCGTTGCTGATCTGGAAATGCAAGCCGAGGCTCGCCTTGAAAGCTTCAAGGTCCATCTTGATTTCTACTCCTACCCTCAGTCCTTTGTAGAGGACGTTGTTGGGTTATTGTGTATTTACACCGAAGTGTTGGTTAGCTTGTACCACAAAAACCCCCTCTTTGTCAACCCAAAACACCCCTCTCACCTCCCGTGGCACGTCGCTCGCGAGTGACGTGCCGTGGACTTGCCGTGCCATGGCCGAAGCCTCGGCGAAGGCTGGTGTCCACATAGTGCCCAAAAAGTGAGTAAGGGTGCTTAGTGCTGGGTCTCAGCGTGAAGAATGGAAATCGCCTTTTATGCAGTGTTTGCAATACAATGTCTGCTATTTGGCCAATGTCAGCCTGAATCACAGAATCCATACGATAGGGTTCGATCCCCTGTCCCCGAACCAACAAAATGCATCAGTGAAAACTGGTGCTTTTTGTTTGTCACATGAGAGCCATATAACTGATACAATATGATTGTATGAAAATAAAGCATGTTTGGTTTGATCTTGAGGGCACATTAACTGTACGTTCAGAGGAATTCAATAAAGCGCACGATTCTCTGAGGTACTCCGCCTACGCGTCGGCAACAAAACAGGAAGTAAGCAACGATCTCCAAGTTGAGTATGAGACTCTATATAGCCAGTACGGCAGCAACTCCGCTACATTTAGATCTCTTGGCTTACCATCCGACTATTGGCAAAATCAGTTCGCCGCGTTAGATGTAGAGAAATACTACAGACCCGTACCGGAGATTACCGAAACATTGGATCAGTTACGGGGCGTTGTGCCAATTTCAATGTTCACTAATTTAAAGCACGACGAGATAGATCGTATTTTAGAGATTATTGGCATAAACAAGGAGTGGTTTACTAGTATTATATCGGGCGATGATGTTCTGGAACGGAAACCGTCACTAAACGGCTTCAAGAAAATGGTCGAAGTTTGCAACCTCGAGCCTCAGCAGCTCATGTATGTTGGAGATCGAATTAAAGTAGATATCCTTCCAGCAAGAGAGCTTGGCATTAAAACATATCTTGTATTTAGCGAGTCAGATCAAGCTGACTTTTCATCAATGCACTTTAAGGATATCTTGACGCTATTCGTGGATCCAAAATAGCTAATAACAAAACGCCCTTATTCCCAAACAAAAAAACCGCCACAATCATGGCGGTTTTTTACTATCTAACTCCCCATCCGCAACATCGAAATAAACATCCCTTCATGCGACTCTGACGGCAGTATGTAACAGCCCCCTGGCACTCGATGATCTAGTAACGGTGGCGCGATCTCCTCAAGGTGTAGCTCTGTAAACTCTTCTAGCAGCCAAGCTATCATGCTCTCGTTCTCCTCAGGAGCGAGCGTACAAGTCGAATACACGATGCGTCCGCCTGGCTTTAAGCAAGGGATCGCTGCTGTCATGAGCTCGCGTTGTAACTTCACATTTTTTTCAATGTTGACCTCTGACCAATACCCGTAGCTCCGCTCATACGCCAGGTTCATCCGACCCTCCGCAGAACACGGAACGTCGGCCAGGATCGCGTCGAACTTTCCTTTGTACCGTGTGCACAGCTTGATCGCGTCACCTTTCATAGCTTCTACGACGTCGGCGCCTTGTTTATCGATCGTAAACTTTAATTTACCAAAACGTATCTGATTCTGCTCCATGGCAACGAGCTTCCCCGTCTGCTCCATCATCGCTGCCATCTGACTCGTCTTGCTCCCAGGCGCCGCGCATAAGTCTAACACGTGCTCACCAGCCCCAGGACTCAACACTAGCGGCGGAACCATGGACGATAATCCTTGCACGTAAATTTTACCGTCCTTGCAAATCGGCAACTTCAACAAGTCTTCGCTAGACATACGCTTTATAATGAAGGCGTGAGGAACAGTGTCTGACTGTTCATATGCAATTTTATTCTCAACCAAAAATTCAACAATCTCTTCATTCGTCGATTTGGTTGTATTGACTCGAAAGGTAGGCAAACGACGTGCCCTGAATCCTTTCATGATCTTGTCGTACCCATCAGGCCCAAACTGGCTTTGTAGCCTATCTGTAAATTGACTCGATAGCGGTTTATTTGCCATATTATCTTACTAGTTTCGAATCCTCCAACCTGTCTTGAATATTCTCCAAACAATTCCTCCAAGAACCAAGATCATTCCGATAATCAAAATTAGACCAATAGATCTGTTCGATTCCGATATTCCTATCATAGAATACCTTAATCCATCAATAAAGTAGAAAAGTGGGTTTGAGAAAGTTATGAACTTGAGTTTGTCTGGGAGCATCTCTACAGAATAGAAAACTCCACCCAAGAAACTCAGTGGCATTATCACGTATGTGTTGAGAACATTAAGATGCTCGAATCCTTTAGCCCACAGCCCAACGATTATTCCAATCAGTGCGAATATTGTCGCCACCGACACGATGTAGAAGACCAACCAGAATGGGTGCACTATAGCTGCAGCTCCGAATAATAATGCAATCACATATATTCCAAGCCCAACGAGCAGGGCCCGCACAACGGCTGCAACAACGTGGCCTACCAACATCTCGAAGTACGAGAGTGGAGACACTAGGACCTCTTCAATGTTGCGCGCAAATCTCTGAAAGTATATTCCAAACGACGTATGAGAGAACCCGGCCGTTATAATGTTCATCATCAAGATTCCAGGAAGAACAAACTCTAAGTAGCTCACACCTGCAATCAGGTCTATGCTTTTTCCAATAACAAACCCGAAGATGAAAATGTATAGCAATGCAGAAACCCACGGCGACACCAATGACTGGGTAGCCACACGGAAGACCCGTTCAATGTCTCTTCGTACTAATGTATATAGTCCTACCCAGTTCATAGCTCGTCTTTTGTTAGCTCAAGATATTTCTTCTCAAGCGTGCCATTCTTTGTGACGTCGGCCATTGGAGCCTCAAATACGATCTTACCCTTGTTCATGATAGCAACAGTATCGCAAAGCAACTCTACCTCCTCAAGATAATGCGAAGTAAGAAGAATTGTCTTCCCCGACTTATTGAGCGCACGCAAGTGATCCCAAAGCTCGTGCCGCAACTCAACGTCTACCCCAGCTGTGGGCTCATCCAGAATCAAGAAATCAGGATCGTGCACCATTGCCCGAGCAAGCATCACGCGTCTCTTCATTCCTCCAGACAATTGCTTGAACTGTTTTGCCTTATGTTCCGTAAGTCCAAACTGCTCCAACACCTCAGCTACGCGAATCTTTCGTTCCTTCTTCCTCATCCCGTAGTATCCGGCAATATAGTCGATAGTCTTTTCCGGTGTGGAGAAAATGTCCACGTTGAACTCCTGTGGAGCCAGTCCTACACGCTTTCTAGCTTCCCGGTAGTCATCGTTCACATCGTGGCCAAATAACTCAATCTTCCCTTCTGTGTACCGACCTATTCCAGTAATGCAGTGTATTGTCGTCGACTTCCCGGCCCCGTTCGGTCCCAGCAACCCGTAAAACTGACCGGGCTTAATAACTAAAGAAATGTCATCAACTGCGACATTTCCATTATAAGACTTTTTAAAATTGGTAATTTCTAATGCTTTCATCAAAATCGCAGATATCGGCCAAGTGCCAGTGCGGAGGCTATTGTAGCAAGAATCGCCAATCCCACAAACTGAGCGCCAAATATCTGCAGCCAGTTGATCGCATAGTAGTCGTACAAGCCAACGCTCGCACCGCCAAAGAAAGTGCTAATAGACGGCTCAATCGCCTGCAACGTTGGCATAACTATGGCCACCGTTAAACCGGTCGCGACAAGACTCATGAGTATCGCCTCTATGATAAATGGAAGTCTTACAAAGCTATTGTTTGCACCCACTAGCTTCATGATACCGATCTCTTCACGATGTGTGTAGATTGAAACACGGATCGAGTTCAGTACAATCAAGATAGCTATCAATGCAAATATTCCGGCCAAGAAGTACATGAATACCATCGCACGCTCCGTAAAGTTCTCGATACGCGCAATAACTTGTTTGTGATCTGTGAAGTCTTTTTGTTTAACCGAGTCACCAAACGTTGGGTTGTTGAGCGCCTCGAGAATAAAGTCAAAATGATCAGGATCTGTGGCGGTTACAACAAGCGACCCTCCAAACGGATTCAGTTCAACAGTATCAAGCGCCTGCAAGATCTCTGGGTTATTTTTATGCCTTTCCAAAAACTTAATGTAAGCATCGTCCGCACTTACATATTCAGCATTCTCAACTTGTGAAAGCGACAGAAGATAATCCTGCGCTCCAAAGATGATAGATTCTGTCGTTCCCTGCTCAAAGTACACAGAAACATCAATCTGATCCTCTACGCTCTCAATTGCCTTATGTGCAATCTGATTCAGAACTATCAATATGTTGATGGTAATCAAAGTCAGTGCAAATACAAGAATGGTTGCGAACGTCAACCAGATGTTCCTCCAGAAGTTTTGAAAAGCGAACTTCGTGGTGCGATGTATTGTTCTAACTGTTTTCATTATGCGAGAGAATATTTCCCAACATGATCACGGGCAACCTTCCCATCCTTCATTGTGATAACTCTACGTTTTAGATGGTTCACAATATCGCGATCGTGAGTTACAAGAACAACCGTTGTCCCAAAATCATTGATCTTTTTCAATAGGTCGATAATCTCGTGCGCGGTTATCGCGTCCAAGTTCCCGGTAGGCTCGTCTGCAACCAATACTTTTGGTCGATGTACTAGAGCG
>JABMPK010000042.1 GCA_013203725.1 Candidatus Uhrbacteria bacterium
CAACTAGATACACTGGTCGAATTGGCCGGATTGAATATTGAACCGGAAGAAAAGGAAAAACTCCAAAAAGATATGGAGAGTATTTTGGAATATGTCGAACAGCTACAGGATATGGAGATCGAAAATAAACCGTTCGCGCGTAATGTTATTGAGGGCGATAATCATAGGGAAGATGTTGTTGTTCCGGCTTCTGAGAGTGAACGAAGTGCAGTATTAGGTAATTTCCCAGCTATAACAGAAGACGATCTGTTGATTGCGCACGGTGTTTTGGAACATAAGCTATGACAATAAAAGAAATTCTAAAACATTACGAAGAGGGATCCATGACTACGCGTCAGATAGTTGATGGTTACCTTGAGAAGATCCACGCAGAGGACGCCGATATCGGCGCCTTCGTTGAAGTATTCGAGGCAGACGCACGTTTGCAGGCCGATGAGATTGATTCCAAGCGAAAGTCTGGGGCAGATCTTGGACCGTTGGCTGGTGTGCCGATTGCTATCAAAGACAACATGTTGCTTCAGGGTAAGATCTCTTCTGGCGGATCTCGAATATTAGAAAATTATAAAGCCTCGTACAGTGCCACTGTTGTTGAACGATTGATTGAAGCGGGCGCGATTATTATCGGTCGTACAAACATGGATGAATTTGCATCCGGGTCCTCTACAGAAACAAGCCAATTTGGCGTAACAAAGAATCCAATCGACAAAGAGCGAATACCGGGTGGGTCATCTGGCGGGTCGGCAGCTGCGGTTGCTGCAGGGTTCGTGCCAGTGGCTCTAGGATCGGACACTGGTGGCTCTATTCGGCAACCAGCATCATTGTGTGGCGTTGTGGGGTTTAAGCCGACGTATGGGGCTGTATCACGTTATGGGTTGATGGCGATGGCTTCGAGTCTCGATCAAATCGGGCCTATGGCGATGAATGTGGATGACGTTGCTGAAGTGTTGCGTGTTATCGGAGGCCACGATATTAGGGATTCTACAAGTCACAGTGAGGATATCGCTTTGCCTGAGCTGGCGCCTAAGAGCATGAAAGGGCTGAAGATAGGAGTACCAAAGCAGTTCTTTAACGATAGCCTGGGTCACGATCTTGAGAAGTCTGTAAGAGATGCGATTGCAGCATACGTTGCAGACGGTGCCGAGATTGTTGAGCTCGACCTTCCTATCCTTGAGTCGGCGCTCGCGATGTACTACGTGATAATGCCAGCAGAACTTTCTAGCAACTTGAACAGATACGATGGTTTGCAGTATGGAAGAGTTGCTCCTGGCGACACGATAAGTGAACAAGTTAAGGCGACGCGTACGCAAGGGTTTGGCGACGAGATTAAACGCAGAATTCTTCTTGGAACTTTCGTGTTGTCTGCGGGGTACGTTGATGCATATTATAAAAAAGCGGTTAGTGCACGCCAGGCGTTGCGCGAGCAGCTCAATGAGGCTTTCTCAAAAGTAGACGTGTTGATGGGACCCACGACTCCGACGGTAGCCTGGAAACTCGGAGAAAAGTTCGACGATCCGTTGACGATGTATTTGGCAGATATTTACACAGTAGTTGCGAACTTGGCTGGGATTCCGGCGCTATCTATTCCGTGTGGTGACGTTGATGGATTACCAGTTGGACTCCAGATAATGGGGCCAGCTGGGTCTGATGCAAAACTTCTTGATCTTGGTCATTGGTACGAACAATTATGATTCCGTACATCGAACAAACTGTCTGGCAGTTAGGACCGATTCCGATTCAGGTTTGGGGATTTTTTGTAGCTCTTGGGATACTGGTTGGGCTTTGGACATCGGGGAGACGGGCGGAGAAACTTGGACTCGATCGTAAGCACATATATGATGCTGGCACTTGGATTATACTTGCAGCCTTGATTGGTGCGAGGATTGTGCATATAGTATTTTACGATGGCGCGACATATGTTCAAGACCCGCTCGAGATTTTCCGAGTCTGGAATGGCGGCTTCTCTATTATTGGCGGGTTTATTGGAGCGGTGATTGTAGCGTGGTTATATTTCAAGAAACACGGGCTCGACGTTTGGAAGTATGCCGATGCAACAATCTATGGATTACCGATCGGACTCGGAATCGGCAGGATTGGTTGTTTCTTGATTCATGACCATCCAGGCACAGCGACAGACTTCATGATGGGCATGCAGTACCCAGACGGCACGTTTAGACACGACCATGGACTTTACCTTTCAATCAACGGTTTTATATTAGCGATTATCTTTGCTGTGATGGCACGGAAAAAGCAGCCAGTTGGAATGTTCCTGGCTGTGTTTGGACTGTGGTATGGAATAGTGCGATTTTTCCTAGACTTTTACCGCATTGCTGATACTACGTACCTCGGATTGACTCCGGCGCAGTACGCTGCGGCGGTCATGGCGATAGGCGGTGGATGGGGGATTTGGAAGATTTCAGTAGGTCGTGCTAAAATACAGCGACATAACACTTAAGACAGCTGTCGATTCCGTCGACGTCTGGCGTGAAAGAGAAAAATATGGAAGAAAACAACAAAGAAAAAGGATTTTTTGACGGCCCACCAAAGACAATGTTCGTATTTGGACTTGCTTGCGGAATCGCCGTTGTAGCAGTATTTGGATTCATGCTCGGTGGCGTGAACTTGGATGCATCAAATTCACTAGCGGGTGGGTCTGACGGAGCTATTGCTCCAGCAGCCGCAGCCGTTGTAAACGCGGGCACACCTCCACCAGCCGGAGGACCATTACCAGCTATCACAGATGACGACCACGTACGAGGTAACCTAAGTAAGGCGAAGGTTGTGTTGGTTGAATACTCAGACTTTGAGTGTCCATTCTGTTCACGACACCATCCTACAATGGAAGCCATTGTTGAGAAGTACGGTGATGACGTAGCGTGGGTATTGCGACATTTCCCACTGACAAACATTCACCAAAATGCGATTCCTGCCGCAGTGGCATCAGAATGTGCAAATGAGCAAGGTAAATTCTGGGAGATGGCAGATTCATTGATAGATAACTATCAGAGTCTGAGCCCGTCAATGTACGAAAAGTTGGCAGGAGATCTAAGATTAGACATTGGAGACTTCAAGGAATGTCTTGACTCAGGCAAGTACGATAGTCATATTTCAGATGAACAAGCAGGTGGAGCGTCAGCTGGAGTTACAGGAACACCAGCAACGTTCGTGAATGGTTCTCTAGTTTCAGGAGCGGTACCATTGGTGCAGTTCGAAGGAATCATCGACGGAATACTAGCGCAGTAAACAAGAAAACGAGCTCGCAAGGGCTCGTTTTTGTTTGCTGTGCTACTGGCATTGCTAGTATGACCAAGAACAGGAAAGTGCTATCCCCTCTGTTTCTCCCCTTTAAAAGGGGAGAGGCGCAGGTATTCGCTAGTATTCACCAGCAACTACAAGTATCAACCAGCATATTCTAGAAGTTACAAGAAAACACTAGCAAATACTAGCAAGTCTCTCCTTTTAAAGGAGAGATGTCCGCAGGACAGAGAGGATAGCACTTTCTCGTCCTTGGCTATCCTCGCAAACTCTAGCCTTACTCATAGACTCTCAGCGCAAACCCACTAGGTTTTTTCCCCTCAGCCAACTTGAATATCTTGCAACCAACATACTCCGGCTTCATGAGTGTCTCTGGATCCTTCCACGGATGCACTGACATATGTAGCGGCGTAAACACACCACCGGGTAATACTGAGTAGAAGCGCACGCCTGTTGGAACCTCGGCGGCCATGCTCTGTGTTAAACCAACGAGCGCAAACTTTGATGGGGAATAGACTGAGTAATTTTCCGCGCCCTTCTCCCCACGAATAGAAGATATCTGGATCACCACCGCTTTGTCCTGCTTTTTCATGATTGGCATTATCTCACGGATAAACATCCAAGGTCCTTTAACGTTTACGTCCATCATGAGGTCGAAGTCTTTATCCGTATGTTCTTCAATTGGCTTCCACATTGCAACACCGGCGTTGTTTACTAAGACATCGATCTGACCAAAATGGTGCATCGTTTCTTTCACAATATGTTTAATGTCTCGCACATCGCGAACGTCGCCAACTAGCGGAAGTATCTTGCCACCAAGATCCTTCAGTCTCTCAACAGCACCGTCAACTTCGTTTTGATGTGGGGAGAAAACAACAACATTGTCGCCATTTTTTAAAAACTCGGCAGCCGTAGCCTCGCCGATTCCGCTCGTTGAGCCAGAGATTATAACTGTACGTGGTTCCATAGAACGTCAATGGTTGGTCGCTGTGGATAATGGTACTAGTATATCAGGTTTTATTGACGTAATCAGTCTCGACTGGTATCAAGTATTTGTGAGTATTCAATATCTCGCAGAAGTGGAGTTGGCATGGATCCGTTGAGTGTTCTGGCACAGGGTGCCAAGAAGTCGCGTAAGTGGACGCAGGAGGATTGGAAGGCGTTGATCGAGGCACAGGTTGAAGCCATGAAGCCTTTCATGGAGTCGTTTCAGCTCAGTACTCTTGGGGACGTGAAGTGCATGACTGGCGAGGAGGGGCTCGATCCTCTTTCAAAGTCGCCTGAGCTCATCGAGAGCCAGTTGGAGATTCGTGGGATCTTTGGTTTTGCGGCTGACATCCCCAGTGGCTCGGGCAAAAGCAGGGGGCGAGGTACAGTGCATCTGTGGTGTTTGTCGCGTGAGCTCTGCTGGCTTCAGATTGAAGTCAAGTACACGCGATACAAGGGGCTCAATGTAGCTTGGACGAAGAGGGCGGATGCCGCAAGGGTTACACGCAAGGATCTCAACGACGTTCTTGAGATTAGGGGTGTGAGTGCGTGGAAAGTGTGGGAGCAGATCGTGGTCTATTTGGGCGAGGAGCGGCGAAGGGCCGCGCGCATAATCAGCATCTGCGATCAGACCGAGTTCGTGGACAGAGCATTGATCGCTCGCATTGAAACCAAGTAGAGGGTCTAACTAGCAGTACCCGCGTCATCTGGCGCGGGGTTTTTGTTGACGTTTGGGCAATTTCACGATAACATCGCCGCAATACGGAGAGATGGCTGAGTGGTTTAAGGCGCACGCTTGGAAAGTGTGTGGG
>JABMPK010000043.1 GCA_013203725.1 Candidatus Uhrbacteria bacterium
GTCAGAATGGACATAAGCGAAAGACCGAATCCATCTGGGATTCGGACATGCATTTTATAAAGCACCTGCGCGATAGAGTCGTCGGCGCGTGCTGCCATGAGCATCTCCGGGTTAGGAGTTGCAATAAGAGTTTGCGATAGTCCATCTAGAATCTCTTCAAGCTTCATCTGAAGTGACTTTTCCGAGAATCGGTCTAATGGTATATCAAAAAATGTTACAGGTTGAGCCATGTTTTACTGAACACTAATTATGTTCGTGGAAGCGAAAGCTTCCTAATTGGCTCATATCTTACACTAGAATCACGAAAATACTCAAATAAAGTTAGTTTTGGGATTTGAAATGTCTCTTGCGGTACATGAATAGATGAAAGGTTCGCATTGAATCCAGAACGTCCGCCTGCAATGCTACCAAGCGTGATATGCGGCTGCCAAGGTCGGGCGTTAACCTCTACCGCTTCCCTAAGCAACATTGGAACGTGGGATCCGTGTAGATTGAAACCTGTGGCCGTTGGATCAGCCAGACGAAGTACTAGTTTTTTTGGATTCTGAACATTTGGAAATACGTCTAGCGCCCAGAGTGTAAAGGACACAGGCTCCTTTCTAAATAGTGACATGGCATCACGCAAATTCTGAGCAGTTTTTTCGCTCACGTTGTCCGCCTTGTGTGTAATGACGTGCCACGCTTCTGGGCTTGTCCATCTTACCAATGGACCACGAATATGCCGTTGCAAATCGTGTTGCAATGACTCGATTGTTCTAATCGCCGCCTCTGGCAATTCGAACGCAAAAACTAGGTTCTTATTTCCCTTTCCCATGCATCTACCGTAGCTGACTTTAATACATTTGTCCACAGTGGACGACCTTGACGAAATCACTTTGGCACTCTACAATTGAGAGTGCTAATAACGCTTCAGCAACCACTATGCTTCCGAATAATTTTACGACAAAATCGCAAGAAGCCATTCAGCGTGCGCATGCGTTGGCCGTAAAACTTGGACAACAACAACTTGAGCCACTTCATCTCTTCTACGCCCTGATTGAACAACAGGATGGCGTGGTTGTTTCGCTTTTGCAAAAGCTTGGAGTAGACATCAAGATGATGCATGCCGAGTTGCAGCCAGAGCTTGATTCACTGCCAAAGGTACAGGCTCCACACGCACCGCAAGGCCAGGTATTTCTTGCCGAGTCCCTCGCGCGAACCTTCCAGAATGCCGAGCAGGCTGCAAAAGAGTTTGGTGATAAATATATCTCTACAGAACATCTATTCCTTGGTTTGATAGCTTCGAGTCCAATTGTTGTGCGTATTTTGACGTCGCAAGGAGTGACGGATGAAGCGGTATTCAAAACGTTGAAGGAAGTGCGTGGATCGTCGAAGATCGATTCAGCCGACGCTGAGGCTCAGTACGACGCGCTGGAAAAATACACAATTAATATTACTGATCTTGCCCGCGAAGAAAAGCTGGACCCTGTTATAGGGCGAGACGAAGAAATTCGGCGCGTAATGCAGGTTCTTTCTCGCCGTATTAAGAACAACCCCGTAATGATTGGTGAGGCGGGAGTTGGAAAGACAGCATTGATAGAAGGGCTTGCCCAGAGAATCGTTGCTGGCGACGCACCGGAAAGTTTGAAAGACAAAGAGATCGTGAGCTTGGATATTGGTTCGCTCGTTGCAGGTACAAAGTACCGTGGAGAGTTTGAGGATCGACTAAAGTCAATTATAAAAGAAATCAACGATGCGGCCGGTAAGTACATTTTGTTTATCGACGAGCTTCACACATTGGTGGGAGCCGGCGCATCTGGTGACGGCGGCGGAATGGATGCGGCGCAGATTCTAAAGCCTGCGCTTGCGCGTGGTCAGATTCGGGCTGTTGGAGCTACTACGTTGAAGGAGTATCAAAAGTATATTGAAAAAGATCCTGCACTAGAAAGACGTTTCCAACCAGTTTACGTAGAGGAACCAGATCACGACGATGCTATTTCGATTTTGCGTGGTATCAAAGAAAAATACGAGCTTCATCATGGTGTTCGTATTACAGACCCTGCTGTTGTTGCGGCTGTGGAACTCTCGCAGCGCTATATCACAGACAGATTCCTTCCAGACAAAGCTGTTGACCTGATAGACGAAGCTGCTGCCGCTCTTAGAATGGACATCGACTCTATGCCCGAAGAGCTCGACAAAATGAAGCATGATCAAAAGCGACTCGAGATTGAACGTGCTGCCTTGCAAATGGAAAAAGACAAAGCGTCGAAAGAACGTTTGAAGGATCTGGAGAAGGAGCTCGCTGAGATTGGAGAGACTGCAAACGAGATGGAGCTCAAATGGACTGCAGAGAAAGATCAGCTAACAAGTATGCGCGAGCTTTCAAAACGAGTGGATGCATTGAAGGCGGAGGCGGAAATCGAGGAACGCCGAGGTGACCTGCAGAAGGTTGCTGAGATTCGGTATGGTCGTATCCCTGATCTTGAAAAAGAAATTGCAGATGGTGAAAAACAGCTCAAGAACTTGCAACAAGAGCGTGGTTTGTTGAAGGAAGAGGTGTCCGAATCCGACATTGCGCGAGTTGTTGCGAACTGGACCGGCGTGCCTGCGAACAAGATGCTGCAGAGCGAGATTGAAAAGTTGGCGAACATGGAGAGGCTACTGGATCACCGTGTTATTGGACAGTCAGAGGCTATCAAGGCTGTGTCTAACGCGTTGAGACGATCCCGCGCTGGAATCGCAGAGGAAGACCGTCCAATTGGTAGCTTTATATTCCTTGGGCCAACTGGTGTTGGAAAGACCGAGCTTGCAAAGGCGCTCGCCGAGTTTATGTTCGACGACGAGTCAAACATCATTCGAATCGACATGTCTGAGTACATGGAAAAACACTCAGTATCAAAAATGATCGGTTCCCCTCCTGGGTACATTGGTCATGACGAGGCTGGGCAGCTAACGGAACAGGTCCGACGACGCCCCTACTCTGTTGTATTGTTCGACGAGATCGAGAAAGCTCACCCCGACGTGTTCAATGTGATGTTGCAGATACTTGACGACGGACACATCACTGACTCCAAGGGTCGCAAAGTGAACTTCAAGAACACCATTATTGTAATGACGTCCAACATTGGATCGAACGTGATACTGGATCAGGCGTCAAAGACATCGCTTGGTTTCAACCACGAAGAGGGCGAAGTAAACGAGACGGTGGACACAAGAGAGATGGTTATGGGATTGCTGAAGGACCATTTCCGACCAGAGTTCTTAAACAGAATAGACGACATAATGATCTTCCACGCCTTGAAGAAAGAAGATATTCGTAAAATTGTGGAGTTGCAGATTACTCTGTTAAGTAACAGGCTCGGCCAGCAAAGCATGAAGTTGAAGATTTCCGCGAAAGCAAAAGACTTCCTGGCAGAAAAAGGATACGACCCTGTGTTTGGAGCACGACCACTTAAGCGCGTGATTCAGGACATGATACTTAACCCAATCTCAATGATGATAATCAACGGTGAGGCCGCGGAGGACGCGACAATCAAGATCGACGTCAAAGACGACGCACTCACATTCGAATCAAACAAGAAACGAGCTTCGATGCTGTTGCCAGAGGAATTAGCAAGCGCGTAGGGACAGGTCGCGACCTGTCCGCTTTCAGCAATTGTCAGCTCGTAGGGGAGGGATTCTTCCCTCCCACTCTAGCATTGCAAGGCGTTGACAAGCGCCTTGTTTTGTTTTGTTTTGTATATCTTTGTTTCCACGCTTATATATAAAGACGAGTAGAAACAAAAAAACCAGGGCATCTGCCCCGGGGTCGTTTTTTTATCTTTGCGGAAAAGGTTCAAGTGATCTGAGCTTGTTCGCTTCGTCTGGAGACAGCACGTCTTTGTCAGCGAGGATCCGGATAAGTTCGGTTACCTTTGCGTCTTCTTTCCGCATCATAACTACAAGATCTCCCTTGAGGTCTCCGAGTTTATTGTCCATCGAGTCCAAGATCCGATGCTCCATCGAAGCCATTTCACCTCTAAGTTCCGAACCAAGTTCGGCTAGGTCATGCTTTGTAGCCATGTTTTCCTGCATGAACTCCAGCAAGTCTCCAGTTGTTACGTCTTTAGTTTCCATACAGCAAAATTATACCACATCATCTAGTGTCACCGTCCCCCTTCAACACTCCACGCTCCTTCCGTGAGAACAGCTTCTCTAGATTCTGGTTTGCTATCTCGTCCATGTCGAATCCAAGTTCTGTGCATAGCTGCGCCAAGTACCACATTACGTCGCCGAGTTCTTTTTTGAGAAGTTCTCGTCGCTCTGCAGTCAACATTCCGCCGTCATCGCGGATCATCTTCTTTATTTTGTCCGCAACTTCCCCGGTTTCACCAACAAGGCCGAGTGTTGGGTAAATAATGTCGCTTCCAAGGTTGGGGTAAATTGCGGTTTTGCGTGATTGTTGTTGGTAATCTGTAAACATCATAATTTTCAAGAAAAAATACGTCACCCTAGGTTGAGCAACGTAACGTTGTGAAGGTCTGACTCATCGTGTCTCTATCACTCGTCTACGCTCATCTCCATGTACAGAGTTCCCATGAAAATCAGGTCGTAGGTCAATTCAAGGTCTAGCGCTCGGTTGCCGTCTTCCATCCAGCCAACGAAACTGATGTCGTGGCCTTTTTCGAAAAACCGTCCGAACATTTCTTCCTCGTCACTATCAGGATTCAGTCGGTGGTTGACGGCCGTTCCGTCTACTGACTGGTCCCTTATGTCACCAAATGGAGTAACGAGTCGCCCATCGAAGGCAAAGTCGACGTATTCAACGACCCGCTGATCATCGTAGTAAAGGTACAGGAAGACTTGTGACTCCTCGTCCTTTATTTGGATGCTGTCTATCAGGTCATTCTCTGGACTATCCAAGAGGCAATGGTACTCCTGTCCACTGCTCCTATCCAACTCTACCGCTTCACCACATCCAAGGACGAACAGTGTCACCAAGACTACCGCGTACTTTACCCCAATTGGTCCTACTTTCTCTTGAGTGTTGCCTGTAACTACTATAGCATGCAGGGGTACAATTTGGTAGAATACCTTAAC
>JABMPK010000044.1 GCA_013203725.1 Candidatus Uhrbacteria bacterium
CTCCACCAGAGTCAGACGACCATGCAAACACCTCGATTCCAGCCAACATTGTATGTGTACTGTTACATGGGGCCGTAGAGTCACCGTCTCTACACACCTTTCCAGAAATTGTATAGAAGGTAGCCGCAGCATCTGGTCGTAGGTTCACAGTAGCGTCAGCTCCACTTATCGTCACTGTTGTCTGTGCGGTTGGACCATATCCAGGAATGAACGCTTCTACATTCCAAGTTCCATTTCCAACATAAAGTGTGTACTTTCCATTTGCATTAGTCATGCTACCTGCATCAAAGTAACCGCTACAGTTTGCTGTACAGAAGGCGTGTACTCCAGCGCCTGTAATCGTATTTGTTCCGTCGGTCACCGTACCACTTATTACGGTATCGGCTTTACTGAGCTGAATCACGATAGTTGCAACCGCAACTGTTGATCCATCCTTGTAAAGGTTTCCGGTACTTCCAACCTTTACTTTTACCTCTCCAGTTGGAGGAGCTCCTGGCAAGAATGCACCTACTCTGTATGTTCCTTGGTCAACAGGCAATGTCGCGATTCCAGTTGTTGCAGTGTTGCCGGACGTTCCAAAACCATTCTTTGTATCGTCCATGTAAACTATGGCATCGACAATTGGATTTCCGTTTGTGTCAACCACCTTGATTGGCGCAGTAAAGGCTGCGGTGGTAAGAGCAAAGTCTATTGCGCCGTCTGTGTTACCGTTATCTTCTGTAACAGTTGCTCCATCAATGCGCACATGAGCCCAGTTTGGAGTAACCTTATAGTCAGGAGCTACCATCATAGCGGTCATGTCCTTCATATTCATATGAGGACCGATGCCAAAGTTCCAGTCACCGTCTCCTAGTTTCATTGTCACAGAATCAGTTCCTGTTGTACTCGCGATGCGCTTTACTTGGAAACCAGTAGGTCCACTTACAAACACATCTATGTCTTTTCCAGTAGCACCCGTAACATTCACCGTTACAGCTTGAAGCGCTGCGGTAGATGCTAGTGTATGTGGTGCATTGACCGTTCCGGTTACCCAGACAGTCTCATTCTTAATTCCCGCGTACTCAACTGAGTCAATATCTAAAACAGATTCTGTCCAGACATCATAATAGTCCTCTTGCAGTCCTGTAAAGGAAGCTGTTTTTGTACCACCACTACCAGAAAAGTCTAATGCTTGTACCACTTCACCAGATCCAGGAGAGAATATATGTACATCTATTATTCCAGTATTTGATACGCCTGCTGTAACAGCAACATCAAGCTGATGTGCTCCAGGAGAGATGATGTTGAACGGCATTGACGTCATAGTCTCAAGTAACGTTCCGGCTGTCATTGTCTTTATGTCCAACGTGTAACCAGCTGTCTCCCAGTCACGTGGAACTGACGTGTTCACGATTCCAGAGATGTTGAACTCGATAAAGTCCTGTTCGTCTCCGCTAACACACGGGTCAGTGTTTCCGCCTCCACAGCGAGTAGCAACTCCGAAGTTAACGGTCACGGTTCTTGCAGATGCATTGGCAGTCACGCTGTTCACATTAACTACACCCGGTGACTGCCAGTTTGAGTCTGCGTTAGCCATGTGATCCACGGTTTCGATTGCATTGGTAACATCAAATCCTGCTGGAAATGTAACTACAACCTTTCCACCATTGGCATGACTGCGGATCTGTTCTGAAATAGGGAAGTTGAAGTTGTAGTTTGTTGTAACTCCTGCAGTGTTGTTCTGTGGCCAAACACCAGCTTGGGGCACGAATCCAAAATCGTTTGTACTAAATGCTGCTGGCATATCCCACACATCACCAATAAATCCAGCACCTGGCCCAATATTTGAACCATATATGCCAACGTCTAAAACGGTTCCACCAAGAACAGCCGGAACTGCTAGCGCGTTTCCTGCCATATCTTTTATGCTAGTACTTGCTGTGATCTGGAACGACGCGCCATCAGCGGCTGTGAAGCCAGCCAATTTAGCTGTTTTCGTACCAGGATCCCATGTAATAGCATTACCTGCCATAGCAGATAGTGGGATATTTGTTCCAACAGGACTCTCCAAGCTCCAGTTAGAAAGGTTAGTTACAGTAGACGCAAGCATGCTCTCCTCAAACGTAACATCTATCTGGTTCTGGGTAGCCGTAGCGTAACCTGCAGTTGGCGCTGTTGCATCAGCACCTCCAGTAGTAAAGCTGAACTCGTAGTAGTTGTTAGGGTTACCATCATCGTCAACAAGATCCAATCCTGATACGTTTTTAATTGGTCCTCCACTACCTGCTGCAAATAGTCTTATTGTGTATTGCGTGCTTGGCGAGAATGCCATTGTAGAGAATAGTTCGATCTGCTTTCCGTCGGGATCGTATGAAACATTGATTGGTAGTATATCCAAATCCGGGTCAAGCAACTGAACAGTAGCCGTGCTTACCGACGTTGAATTCAGTGCTTCATTCATCGAAATATATACATTTGTGTCACCGACGCTCACGCCCGTTGCGCCAGCAGCTGGATACTTCGCTCCAACAACCGGTCCCGTAGAATCGTTTGAGCCAGAAACCGTGAACGGTATAGTGAAAGCCATAGGGATAGCTACACCATCAGCTGAAGTAACACCAGTAGAAATAGTTACAAGGTAGTTTTCACTTGCTGTGAATGTTACGCCTGATACATCTAGCTCAATAGCATCATTAGAATCAACAACTGAGATTAATGACATCCCTGTTATAGTCTCCGTTGTATTCTGCGAAAGATTCTGCAAGGTAACGTTTCCAGTCAGACTTGCTGCAAGAAGACTTTGGTTAAAGTTGATGTTAATGAACTCACCATTAGGTGGGAAAGAAGCCGTATTCGGACCAGGAAATGATCCAACCATGTCAGGAGCTGACTGTGAGCTAAATGTGAAGTTGCTCGACGGAGTAAAGTTCACAATATAGTCAGTTGCAAGACCGTTCTGTGATGTGTCTTGCGCCCCAGTTGTTACCTTGAATGTATGCGCTGCAGCTGCTAGTTGTGCCGCTGGGTTTAGAACACATGTTACCTGTGCTCCAAACGTAGCCTGAGGATCATACTGAACAGATGTACAAAGGTTGGTACCAGGATCGCTGTCAGCATACAGACTCACAGTTGACGTTGTTAAGGTTCCTGGATTCATTGACTCACTAAAGTCTACTCCAGCACTCATCATATCTGTAGGTACGAATGCTGAATTAGACGAACTTGGGAAAGAATCTACAACCGTTGGCAACACAGTGTCTCCCCCAGAATTGAACTCAGCCCCAAATGGGAATTCCGTTGGGAAGAAGCTGTCCTGTGCGTATGGAGTTGACTGAACAACAAAGTCACTAAGGTTATCTTTGTCATCATTACCGTTACCAGAAAACACATTTGGACCCTGGCCAGTCATCGATGCAGCGGTAGCACCAAACGAGGACTTTCTCTCCACGCTTGTACCAGCTGCGATGTCTGCAAGTACAGTCCCCTCCTTCTTTGTTGATGTACCCCATCCTACCAAATCAACAACATCAGTATCGGCGTCTGCGTGGTAACTTATGTACGCCGCGCCATTGGAAACCAACTGAATAGCGTTAGTTGCCTGATAAGTAGCGTCTGGGAAGGCACCTGAAGCCGCTACAAACGTACTTGGTGCAATAAGATAGAATCCATTTGGAGGAATCACAGTATTAAACAGCGTCAACGAAAGATTCGTATCTGTAGTACCGTCCCAAATGTGAAGCTTGAGATTTGATACATCAACTGATTGTGGGCTTATGTTGTACAGCTCTATAAACTCTGATTTTGAGTTTGTAGTGTCTGCAACTTTAATTTCACTTATTTTAATACTTGGTAAAATCATCACTGTCTCCCCTGCAGAAGCGTTTCCAAATACATCGGTCACAGACGTATTCACAGCAAGAGTGTTTCCGGAACCTGGAGCTATTACCGCTGCAGAGGCTTCCATATAAACACCCTCGATAAACGAGTGCACCAAAGTGATAGCCGAGTTGTCACCGCCATCAGCAGTTGTCAGTGTGAAGTTTCCAGCAATAGCGGTAGATGGATCTATAACTTCGTCGAACATAACATAGACCGAGGTTGGGCTCACCTGTTCCAAGGCTTGCACAGCAGGACCCGTTGTGTCCTCTGCAATGCTTGTGTAAACGTTCACTGGTGAAGAGGCACAAGCCTGGTTTGCCATGTTGAACACCGAGGATGCCGCACACGTTATAGTCAAACCAGTTCCTCCAGCAGAGTTTAGGTTTTCAGAAAGTATTATAACAGCAAGCTCTGACCCTGGCTCGTGTTCCACTCCCGATATCGAAAAGGTACCTAGCTGAGCACCAGCCAAGGTAAAGTCCGCAGCAGTTAGTGGACCACCGGCTCCATCGTGAACCGCGTCATCAAACTCAACGACGATCTTAGTTTGAGCGTCCTTCCATCCAGCCATCGTGAGTGATGGCGCAGCAGCGTCAACTCCAAACGGCGACACTGTCATGAACGTACCGAGAATAAACATAAAAATCAGGGCAGCTATTGCTGTCCTTTTAACTCCTATATCCCGTAATAAACGGAACGCTGTTGTCTGTGACATAGATGGATTTATTATTACTTCTTTATGTTGTAATTATAGCTTATCCACGATGTTTACCAAACTGCTAGATGTGGATAAGGCTCAACACCTTCTAAATAAAAACACCTCATCACACAGTAACGAGGCGTTCTTCTCAACTGTCACGACGCGAACCATTACAATGACGATATCAAGAGTTCTGCGGCCATCTTCCCTGTTGAAACAGCTGTCTCAATCGACGGCGCCCCCAAATAATCCCCTGCAAAATAGTACCCATCAAGACCTTGGTGCTCACGAATAGCCTGAACAAAAGCCTCCTGAGAAACAGGCATGGTCGCCTTCCAATGCACATGCTCAACCATCGTTCCACCCGTTGCCAATGGAAACAGCTTGGCCAACTCCTGGCTCAGCTCACGCTCGATGCTATCGAGATCGATTTCGACGTCATGATCGCTACGCAGAACCACATTAACGTTAATACACCGGCTCAGTTCCTCTCCATATAGCGACGCAAGATTCACTGCGGACAATATCTGTTGCGTCCTTTTTGGCTCCGATTCGTAAAATACAGCACCCCAACTATCCTTTTCGTTGACGCGTGGTGCAGCATCAAACTCCATCGTAGCCGTAATGAAATGCGTATACCAACACTCCGGAGAAACATCCGGCAATATTTCCTTATAAAGATCGTCCGTGACCGTCTGCGCGAATACAATCATGTCCGACGCAAAGATCTTGCCACCGACAATGAGATTGGTGCCATCAACTCCGGTAACAGGCATACCGAGGTGAATTCGCCCGCCGCGGGCCTCGATAGCCGAAGACAGAGACTGAATTATCTGACCAGTGCCTTCATGAAAATAGGAAGACTTATAAACATCACCATGCAACTTTGTCTGCCGAACTATCGGTGCCATGAATGCCGCCTTGGTTTTATTAACCGGACCGTAACAGTAACCCTGGTTTACAGTGTCAAAATAGGATTCAAAGACGCCAGCATGCCCATCAACTTTTAAAACAGACCGCAGATACTCAGAGATCGTCATATTGCCAAAGCGGTCCAATCCAGGATTGGCTACATTAGACTCAGGCAGAAGCTTGAGTAATGATTTTGAGAATATCTCCAGAACATCACGTTTTGAAAAAGGGATGTCTTTCTGCAAAACCGGTATACCACTATCAGACAATACATAATATATGTCATCCATCGGCGTCATGGACAATTTATTCGTCAATCCCAGCAACTCTAAGAGTGCATGACAGTTTTTATACCAAGGGTAAATCAAAAAACCACCAAAATCGACATCCGTTCCGTTTACATTCTTACTCTGGATTCTACCTCCAAGATTATCGCGCGCCTCAAAGACGTGAACTTCAATATCATCACGTTGGCTAAGCATATACGCAGCAGTCAAACCAGCTATCCCACCGCCAACAACAGATACAATTTTTTTCATAACAAGTTGATAAAAAAGTGAATTGCCATTTAGATCTTGACTGTGTGTCCGACATCTACGACCAACCGTGATAAATATTCACTTTCACTACCAGAAATCGTGATTTATAGTAGGTGCCTCTGCCATTGCACCTGATATCGAATAGTCACTTGCATTATTTATTTCTGAGCCATATGAATAGTCGCTATAAAATGTATCTGGAATATCATCTATCTGCTGATTCCAGTTTACACCCATTAAGTTGTATGCAACGTTTTCATTTGCAATAGCGTGCAACACACCCCCACGAGAGACCATGTACACAGTATTGAGTGTTTGAAATTTTACAGCTTTGACACCTGGACGATAACGCACACGGCTCCCAAGACGAACCGAGGCCAGCGCTTCTGGACTTACGTTAATAACATCATCAAAGTCGTCATACCACGTAAAAAACATACGTGCATTTGGAAACGGATGTCGCTTTCCGTCCGAACCGTAATAATATACAGCACGACAAGGATGATCCGCGCTCTCGCCACCCGGGCACTGCATCGTGATCAAATCCCCAAACATGAAGCTAGAAACACTTGGAGAATCTCCAATCAGAGCCGTTTCAATGCGTGTTGACGTATTGCCTGCGTCGTCTACACAACGTATCTCTATGTCAATTGTTCGACCTGCTGCCTGCGAAAAAGTGTACGTGCGGCTAACACCACCAGAAACTACAGCCATCGTTAAATACGAACCACCATCAACACTTACCGTGCATGTTGTTGGACTCGCGTCTGTAACGGACGCCATGATTGCGGCAGCAACCCCAGTTACAGCATTATCTGGCGATATTGTACCGATTGTTGGCGGCGATGTGTCTGGATCTGGAATCACGGGCACTGAGAGGTCAATTGTTACGCTTTTTGATACCGACGCACTTACGTTCTCAGCCGCATCTACTGCCCTAACCCTTAGCGCATGTTCCCCTTCCGCTAATGCAGCAGCTGTGTAACTCAAATTCAGATCAATGTCGATATAACTTCCGCCATCAAGAGAAACCTCGTACCGCGCCACCGCTGTCTCTGCATCAGACGACGCGCTCCATGTCCATGTTGGAGTTACGTCATCTGCTAAATGAACCGATGCAACGTTGCCGGGGGAACTTGGACTACCAGCATCATAGCGCCAGATTCCGTCCGCCTGCGAGATCGTCCACAGATCGTCCTCACCGGTACCATATGTAACACCATTCAATGTAGAAACAGGTGGTAAGTTTTTGTTAATCCAAGTCTCACTGTCATCCTGAGTTTCTAATACATCTGTTGAAGTTGCGATACTGCCAACTGAATTTGAAAAGAAGTCCATGTCCCTTGCAAACGCACCAGGGTTCGCCCCTTTTTCCCAATTCGCTCCACCGTCTACGGTTGTGAATATTGCATTTGATGGGTATAGACTAATGTATCCAGTAGTGGATGATGGAAAGTCAATATTCATTATCAGGTCTGTTTTATTGATTGGCAATAAGAACCAATTTGACCCTCCGTCAGTTGTTTTATAGATGAGACCATTTTCTCCTGCTAGTACAGCTGTCTGTTCATCAATCGCCGAAACACCACGATAGTCATCTGTACCGCCAGTCATCTGCGCTGTCCATGTCAGCCCAGAGTCGTTCGTTTTTAATATTGTTCCGTTTGTACCGACTATCCATCCCACTAGGTCATTTCCAAAACTGATGTCATATAAAAGTTCGGTCGTCGGAGTCGCTACCTGCGACCAGGTTATTCCAGCATCGGCTGAACGCATCACAACGCCTGAATATGCTGTTGCTATAACTACGGAGCTCGACTTTGCAAAAGCTAAACTTGTAGACGACATGGGCATGGAGCTACCAGATGTCCTCCATTGCTTTCCGTCAGTTGTATACAAGGCCACTCCTCCGCCTAACGCTACACCAACTTGATTATTTTTCATCACAATATCGATCCCAGTTACAGAATCTGCTTCCTGCTCTACCCAACCAGCAGCACTCGCCGTAGTGGAAGCCGACAGTGAAAACGCACACAATAGAAGTAGTGGAAATATGTACCGAGAATGCATGATCATAGTGAGCAATTCAAATTAATAGAATATATAGAGTATACCAAAAATTGGGTAACAATATATTGAAAATAACACTGTCGTAACCGAATTATTGAAGAATTGCGACAAGTACCAGATGGTAGATACTCGGAGTACGCTCACGGAAATATCGCCACACGCGGACAGTAGTCACGCATTCATTTTTCTGAAAAACTTTAATTACAAGCCAACCTGTCTAAAGAAAGACATCATTGCACCCAATAGCTCCCTATACCTTGAATCGATCTTGGATCTTTTCAACATCGACGCAGTGTCGACGCTATAGTCCGCTTCGATTTTTTCTCCAACTGAGTAGCGCGCGAACTCGGTTGGTTGAATGTCTATTATATATTCAGCCCATGCGTCTCCGTAGATATCGCGTGCAACATCCTCGGTAGACACCCAGCGCAGGACATCCTTAGCATTGCCATCTGCGTCAACCTCAATCGCAAACACTCTTGCATCCGACTGGATCTTAACAAGTACAACACCTGGCTTATAAAGAACCGGTGCACCAAGTGGAATTGATGACAGTGTAGCGTTTGTTACGTGCAAAATACTATCTTGTGAAGTATGCCACGAGTAAAATGCAGTCTCATTCGTATATGGACGGCGAGTGCCGTTCTGGACCAAATACACCGTTGGATAGTTTTCGCCAACGATTAACTCCATGTCGTGTACTGGAACAATGTCCTCTAAAGATCCATCGTATGGTGACAAGCCCTGCGTCACAATATCTTCTACAACGTCAGGCTCAAGATCTACAGTGATATCCTCTTCAGGCTCAGAAATTGTCGATTCGTCCAAACACGATGCAGGCGTCTCTCCAAGATCTACGTTCGCAACCTGCAAACCAGTGGAGTTGCCGAAGCTACTCTTGAGCATGTAATAAATCGTAGACCATCCAGTAGGGTCTGCAAATTCCCATGTAACACTGGTAGGATTTTCTGCAAATCGAGTCCAAGACGCCTCAGTCAACGACTTATCGTTTGAAATTAGGTATTCGCTTGCATCGTTCGCGGATATAGTCACTGTCGCGGTCGTATTGTCACCAGAACAGGAAACACTGACGTCTGTAACCTCAATCGTGATCCCTGTTGGATATATAGGTGTGAATGACGACCCTCCCGACGATACGATCGTGAACGACCACGCCGTACTTGAAGCAATCCCCGCATAACTGTTTGAAGCCGCATCATCGAGCGCGGTTGCATCGATCAAAACATAGTACTCAATACCACTTAGCAAAGTACCAACGGGCGTTATGGTGATTGTGTTGGTACCTGTTCCTGTTACGCTTCCACCGGTGATGTCTATAGTATCTACCAATACGTCACCGTTCGTCTTGAAAATCGTTACATCACCCGTCTCAACATCAACCGCCTCGTTGAACGTCATTACCAGTGTTGTGCTTGCAAGGACGGAGGTTTCATCATCAAGCGGCGACAAGAGCGTTACAAGAGGGTCGGTTTGATCAGATGTAGTGAAACTCCAAGAAGTTGTGTCTGTGATACCTGCATAACTGTTGCTAGACGGGTCGTCGAAGGCAGTCGCGTCGATCTGTACATAATAGCCGACCTGCTCAGCGAGTGTGCCTGTAGGGTTTATTGTAATTGTAGTTGTACCAGTGCCCGTAACATTACCTGAAGTTACATCAATAGTTTCAAAAATGGTGTCGCCAATCGTCGTCTTAATTACAATGTTGCCTGTTTCTACGTCCACTGCCTAATCAAAAACGATCACAAGATTCGCTGTTTTTGAAAAACTAGCCTCGTCATCTACGGGCGTCAAAGTTGAAACAGTAGGGTTTGTTGAGTCAATCGTTGTAAAACTCCATGATGTTGTATCTGTAATACCCGCAAAACTGTTTCCATATATGTCATCAAATGCTGACGTTACTACCTTTGCATAGTAGCCTATCAGTTCCGCAAAGGTTCCTGTTGGGTTTATTGTTATTGTATCCGTTCCTGTACCGGTCACATTACCCGAAACTACGCTGATGGACTCAAACAGCGTGTCTCCTATGGTTGTGTATATTGATATGTTTCCAGATTTAACATCAACAGCTTCATCGAACGTCATTACAAGGTCAGAAGTAGTTGCAATACTAGTCGCGTCGTCAGTTGGCGAGAGTGTTGAGA
>JABMPK010000045.1 GCA_013203725.1 Candidatus Uhrbacteria bacterium
AAGTAAATAGTGGAACACCCAAACTTTCGCTAATGTTTGAAACAAAAAGAACTCATCGTATAGATGAGTCCCTTATGGTGACCCCACGGGGAATCGAACCCCGATTTCCAGGATGAAAACCTGATGTCCTAACCGCTAGACGATGGGGCCATGGTGTCGATCGCTGACGTTTGATGCCAATGATCACATAGTGGCCGGCTTATAAACACGGCGCCTAACCCCGTTCTGCGGGTGAGGCCGTTTTTGGTTAGCGTCGAAAGGATACGATATATTGAGTGTATTGTCAATCCGAGAGCCGAAAGCTTAAAAATCGAGCTCTAGATCCATTCCGCTAGATGCCCAATTTACGATTTCCTCAATATCGCTCGACTTAACGTGCCCAAACCATCTGTTGTCTGGTTGAATCACAACTGTTATTCCATCACTACATTGACCAAGGCACTGCGACTGTACAACCCGAACCCTGGGGTCGCGTGCGGCCATGGCTAGCTTTAGCTCATCGTATAACTCAACCGATCCTCTTGCCATGCAACACTCCCTGTTATCCCGCGACCGGACACACACAAGGATCAACTTTTCAAAACCTGACGATAATTCTTTCATAGACACACATCTTACCACAATGGATCCTTATAGCATCACGTACACTTCTCCTCTCATTTGGAATAAACAGACGCTTTCTTCTTGTTCGATTTAGATGGTGTGCTAATATAATATAAACAATCAAACCATTGGTATGAATATAGAAGAAAAGAATCCTGAAGAACAAGCAGCCGCCATAGAATTGTCCAAGCAGAAACTGAAGAAGGCAGTTAATGACTTAAGACTCTCGCCGGAAATGCGCGAAGAGCTTGTGGAAGCCGTTGTAACACGTATGCATGATAGATTCATTGAATCTGGTGGGCAGTATTACCCTGATATCAACGACGTCTTAAAAGCGCTCCCAAACATAACATACATTGCGCGGCGAGAAGATCCTGAAAATGTCATTGACTTAATCTCAGAAGATAAAGACCTTAAAATCTCTTTCGGTGACGACAAATTTAGTAAAGACAGATATTTGAATTCCGTAGCCTGGGGTCCAGATGAGGGAGTTGGTAGTCTAAAGGATGCATTCATTGAAGGACATGGTAAGTTAGGCAACATTGTAACAGTGATGGGTTTTGAGACTAGTAATGATCTTGATGTACAGATACTAGATGAATCGAAAACAATATCGCATGGTCGCGACCGTACAAGAATTCGCAGCACATCTGGCACTGTGCATCCTGAGGATACGCGGTTTGTTTTTGTAAGAGTTCCGGCAGCTCAAATGCCTGATCACTTAATGACAGATGAAGAAATAGATAATTTTGAAGATGAGATGGAAAAACCGAAAGCCAAAAGAGGGGCCGGCCTCCACATTATTCGCGCGTATATATTCGACAGACCAGGCGAGTCTAATGATGCTGCGGCATAAAAAAGGCAGGTAATCAGAGACGATTACCTGCTTTTAAGTTCCTGCTTCAAATGCTCTCCTTCCATCCTCCAGCATTGCGGTAAATCCGCTTCTGCTCAAGTCGTTGTCGTCTTCGAACAGCGCGTCCTGATCTTCAAGACTGAGAAGGCCGAAGCAGCCATCCTCGTCTTCAGTCTGGCATGGACACTGCTCAACCTGGATCAGTAGGGCATGCATCATCTCCTGCCAAATCTCGTCGATGCGACCCGGAGCGTTCACTGCTTCTTCCAGTGCACTTCTCACAATCCTCTTTTCAGCGTTTGTCAGCAATTCGATCCTCCTCTGTGTTCTGGCATCTCACGCACCGGATCGCTCCTGGCACAACCAGCAGCCTGCCATGCGGGATGTTTTCTTCGCAGTCTACACACTCTCCATACGTCCCATCAGCGATCCTGCTGAGCGCCATCAAGATGTTGGGCATCGATACCCTCGTCTTGAACACAACACGCAGATCTACGCCGCTTGGGGTCACCAGGTCCAGATGCCTGTACTCAGCAACTCTCTCGTTCAATCTTGCCCTCTGATCACTCAGGAAGGCTTCCCTTGACGTTGCAACGTTCATTACACGTCCTCCTTGTTGCTTAAGATTACCTAACTAGTAGGTTGATGATTTAATCACGAATTACACTATCTGTCAAGTAAGTACTAGTGATATCAGCCATAAGAACAAAGCTGACTTAATAACAAAAAACCACCCCGGAGACCGGGGCGGCGCGTGCTTGCCTTACTCGTTCTCTTGAATATCGGAGATCCAACCACCCACGTGGTAGCGAAGGTTGATCATCCAGAACCTATTGAACGCCGGAGCATCATTCATCTCGTAGGCGTCCAGGTACCGATCGATCATCACTCGAGCCGTACGTCGGTCAGACTTGTCAGACCTCGCGTCCATTCCGAGCTCAACCATCTTCTCAACCGACATCCATGAGAGCAATGCCCCAACCATGGCCTCGGTGAAACCATGCATGTCGCGGTCGTTGGCGTAGTCACGTGCAAACAAAAGCTGCTGATGAATCTGCTGAGTCTCGTTCCAGAACACCCTGCGCTTCCGTTGCTCATCGCGGCTGACCGCGCCGCTTGCCGACGGCAGTCTCCCACGCATCACCATCACTACGACGGCGAATGCGACCGCAGCGAGCATGGGTAAGAAATCTACAAACTTCTCCATGTTCTCTCCTCCTATCAGCGACTTGCCGACGCATTTCTTTTACACCAAAACCTCCCGACTGTCAATGCACGATTATGCGCATCGACTAAGGACAATAATTATCGTATACTGCAAATATTATTGGAGGATATGAAAGTACAAACACTCATCACCGGAAGTTGGTACCCACGCACGCAGTTTCACTTGCAAGAGTACTACGACTTCCTCCTCAGTGGCACAGCGCTTGATGAAATCAACGGGATTGAAGTCAAAAAAGCGCAGAGGAAATTACTGCCATCAGATGTTACCTACGTCGGTCTGTCCGAGGGAGGTCGTTTTGATAGTGTGACAGCGGACCTGGACGGTGTTGCATCTACGTATTATGAAGATGGACTTTTGTTAATATCAAAACCAGTATCCGACCTTTATAAAGACTATAAAAAACTTCACAAATTCTACGAACACAAATTGTCCCCTGCCCTCAGATTGATATATTCAATAGGAGTTCCGTCAATAACATTCCGCGAAGGGGTCGAGCGAGTATATACTACAATAATCATCACCACAGGCGCGACGGACAGTGCAGTCGGAATATTTATGTCCGATCATGACGACGAGATAAGTTTCATCGCTAAGGACAAAAACAGAAAAGTATTCTTTGGGAAGCGGCACATTGTAATAGATACAAAAGATCCCAGGTCCCCGGTTATACAAAAGATTGTCTCGTCGATGATATTCTTCCGTGAGTATGAACATCGCCTGGACAACTTCCTAAATCTACACAGGAAAGTTTGGACAGGCATTCAGGACATACGCGACAAAAAAGATATTCGCTTGCAGAAACTCCCAGTGGTAAGGGACATGCTTTTGGACAATCAACGCGACCTTGCCATCGTGAAGGCTCGACTTGGGCAAATGAGCGACTATCTGATTGAACGTAAAACAGAGATTGATGAATTTGGCCTGGATCAGCACATGAGAAAACTGGAGGCATATAGGTTTGGCAAAATGCACGTCAATACAGAGTATCTTAGCCGGTTGTGGGACATGATGGAAGACTACATCGAGTCTACTCTCAAGATTGTCGACCTGATGTACCAGGAGAATATACAAAAACAATTGGGAATACAACAATTCATTTTCCTTGTTAGCGCCGTAGGTGGAATTATAGGACTCGGCAAACTCGCAGACGCTCATCTTCTTCTCATAACTCCAAGCGGAGACTTCGGGTACATCGGAGCCTTGCTATTCTTCGGAGCTACGGCGATTTCAATATCCATTTTGATATTCTTCATAATCAAAAAGATCGTGCCGGCAGTTATGAACCGCAGAGTGAAGCAAGCATTCAAGAAAAAGAAATTGTTCAAGGAAGATAATTAGGAGTCATAATTTTAAACAAAAAACACTCAGCAATGCTGGGTGTTATTTTTTTCCGGATCGTCGTGGCGCGCTTCGACTCAGGTAAACCCGGGTCATAAGATCTGGAAGCACAGTTACGATTGATCTAGAGTCTCTCCCATCTGGGCATCAGGTCTCTCAGCTGATGCGCAGGTGGTAGCCCCGGTCGACAAGCGTCGACCGGGGAGAAAGGGTGGAAATGGGCTACGTAACAGCCCTTCTCCGTTGCAGTGTTACTCCCGTCAGGAAGTCGTACGAAACAGGAGCGACCCTGCTAACACCGCTTTGACCATTCGTTTGCCACCAACACTCACGTGTAGATAACCAGAGCCGATGAAATTCGGCCGTCCTGCGGGTACAGGACTGATAAACTATGTGTATTCTCAGCAGAAAGAGTTGGCTGGCCGGCCTTTGCTCTAACTACCTGACGGCTGAAAGGGGGGCACCCAGACAACCACCATTTTATCCCTCCACGCAAGCGCAGAAGGTTAGGTCCTTCTACACATAATTCCCGCAAGACGTACGCCCCAGCTTTGATCCGAAGACCACTGGATTGTGATCCACTGGTTAGTGGGTCGGCGATTGGTCTCTTGCAGTTAGCAGACAGAGTCTGCAACCAATGCATACTTGCGTGATTGGAGGTCACATCAAGTATTAACTCCGCTCAGGATCTCCCAATCCCTGCGGTACAACCCTGCGCCCTTCGGCGTGATCCACCCTTTCAGGCTTCACAAATCGTTTGATACGGGGTATCACACCCGCCGATCAGAATTGCATGGCGCTATGAATGGGGGCCTAAGCCTTACCATCCCCACGGTTCCGCCGTAGGTTTCCTCTTGTTACCAAGAGTTATCTTTTGAGCCTTCGCTCACGGGTGTGCCAAGCACCCTATCACTACAGC
>JABMPK010000046.1 GCA_013203725.1 Candidatus Uhrbacteria bacterium
CCATTCCTTACAGGTGTAAACGTGGCTGCAAACGTACCAAACCAAGACATTGTTACCGGCCCTGCAAAGGTGGTCACAGTTAACATTGTAGATAGTGTAGATGCTGCGGTGGTGCTAGACGAAATATTTATTGAGTTCTTCGACGACACTACGGGCAATAGACAGCAGCTATTCATGAAAGATCTAAGCTCTGGAACGGTCAATCTGCCAGACGGAGACTATGACGTCTTTGTACACTCGATGTCAGTACCGATCGATCCAACGGCAGATATTGCTGCTGTGTCAGGTGGAGCTGCAATTAGTAGTGGCGTGGTCACAGTGACCGCCGATGGAGTTATCAAGATCGTTGTTGCTGATCTTAAGACGGTTACAGGAACATTGCTAGACGACGCGTTGGCTCCAGTAGAAGACGCGTGGATTCAGGTGAGTGACCCAACTAGCGGAATGAATGTGGGTACGTTGACCGATAGTAACGGAGACTATTCAATCAACGTGCCAGATGGGTCTTACCAAGTGAACGCGTTCAGTCCAGGAATGATTCTAGACCCTGTGAGCCTGGTTGTAGATGGCGCAGAATTGCTAGATCTTGACGGAACTGTCACTGACCAGACAATCGCCGGAACTGTCACGGATTTATCGGGAAATCCTGTACCATATTCATTTGTTCAGGCGACCGGTAATGGGGGAATTATCACTTCAACACAAGCAGACGCTGATGGAGACTATGTTCTAGCCGTTGATGATGGATCGTGGAATACCACAGCGAACGGACACGGATATCAGCGTAAGTCGATCGCAGACGCCGTTATAATTGATGGAAGCTCGGCTACGTCAAAAGATGTACAGTTTACAGCACTAGACGCAACCATCAAGGATCCAAAGGTGACTTCCGTGACACCTTCCGAAGGTGGTATGGGATCAGACACTAACCTTGGACTGACAGTCACGATTCCGTCCAACGCCTTGAGTACATCTTCAAGTGCTGGAACGCTTTCGATGAAGGAAACGAATAACGTTGTGTCTACTGCAACTACAGACGTTATTGGGAAAGGATTCGAGGTCAGTATGACGGATAACGGAGGAACGGCATTAACCTCAGGATTTAGTGAAGAGGTAACAATCGAGCGTACGATGACCGTTGCGGAGTTGAATGCGGAAGGTATTACAACTGCTGCGGAAGTAGATAAGATGGGAATTGGTTACTATGGTAGCCAGGGAACATGGATTGCGGAATCAACAACAGTCGTAGCGCTAGATGCTTCGGGCAACGTTGTGGCTGCACCTGCTTCAAACATGGGGAACGTCGATAGTTACCGATTTAAGGTGGCGGTAGACCACTTCACGGTGTTTGCCATCACAGCGCCATCTGATGGTGTTGCGCCAGCGGTTCCTGCAGGAGTTGCGTCAGCAGCTGCAACAACAGGAAACACGATTAGCTGGACTGCGGTTACTACAAACTCTGACTTGTCATCAATCTCAGACCTTGCTGGATACGAGCTGTACCGAGACACTGTATTGGCAGGAAGCTATTCAACACAGGTTAATGGATCGGATATATTGACAACAAGTTACGAGGACACAACAGCGGTAGCTGGAACTCTGTACTACTACAAGGTCACAGCAGCGGATACGGGTGGACTTGAGTCTACGAAGTCTGCAGCAGTGTCCGCGACACGAACCACAGCCTCTAGTGGAGGAGGTGGAGGAGGAAGCGGACGTGGGTTGATTACACAGCCTACTACAACCGTTGACCCTGCTCCTGAGACCGTCGTTACAGAGGAAACTATTCTGCAGGAAGGAGACTCAACACTAGGAATAGTGCGAGACTCAGAGGGACGACGAGTTGCGGCGTCAACGGGTGAGTTGGGAGCGTCTCCGATAACAGGAGCGTTTGAACGAATCTCTGCGATTTCCGCGGGTCAGTTTGTGCGAAGTTACGGATTCAACACGGTTTACTACGTTGATGAGAACTTGAAACGCCGACCTTTCTGGGATTCAAGAGCATTTCTTACATGGGGAACGGATTGGGACGATATCGTTTGGGTAACGGACGCGACATTGCAGACAATGCCAATGAACGCTCCAATGTTGCCACAAGCGGGTAGAGTCCTAGTGAAGATCCAGTCAGACGCAAGAGTGTACGCGATCGAGTCAGATCCGTACGAGTCTACAAAGGACATCTTGCGATGGATTCCAAGTGAAGAGGTTGCGAATGAAATATATGGTTCATCATGGTCCGATTACATAATCGATCTAGAGCCAACGGTATTCGTACGCTACTCAACAGGTACTGAAATAGCACTTGATGAGTCGATAGACACTTCAAGCATTCAAACACGAATGCAGATAAGTAGCATGTAAAAGTGCAAGAAAAACAGCCCGATCGGGCTGTTTTTCTTGAGCTTGCCATTTGGTACAATATATTCATATGAATGAACTTGATAAACAATTCCTAGAGGCCGCGGAGAACCAAGATAAGGAGGCGCTCGAGGCTATAATAAAGAAAAGTCCTAATCTTGAGGCAAAGGACGAGGTCGACATGACGGCTCTCGCAATAGCTGCTAAGTATGGAAACCTGGGAATGGCGAATTTCTTGGCGGAGGCTGGGGCTCAAGTTACAGGTGATGTGTTGTCGATCGCTAATATGTCGTCTCAATCTGATGAGAGGATGATATTGTTACTGCAACAATGGCAGATGAAGCAGGTAAAGCCCGACGTCAGTGTTTCGAAGAAGGAAGACGCAGAACTATTGCTGGCGTCAGATGCCGGGAGCGTCGCAAAGGTGAAGGCAGCCATAAAAGCAGGCGCTGATCTAAACGCGAAAGATGATCAGGACACGTCGGCTCTTCGTTGGGCGATTCGTAAGGGCCACGACAATGTTACCGAGGTTCTTATTGAAGCTGGGGCTGATGTCAATCACGTAAGCGACAATGGATGGACACCACTCATGGAGGCAGGGGCGATGGGCAACGGGCCAATATGCGCGTTGTTATTAGCAACTGGAGCTGAGATGGGATTCAAAAACAGCAAAGGCCAGACTGCGGAAGCTGTAGCGCGTTATGGTGGATATGATGAGTTGGCAGATTTGTTGGCGAAATAGTTGTTATATTTTGATATGAAAGAATTATCAGAGGAAGAGAGGCGTGTGATCATTGAAAAAGGAACAGAGGCAGCATTCACTGGAGAGTATGTGAACAACAAAGACAATGGAGTGTATGTTTGCAAGCAATGCGCAGCGCCACTCTATGATTCCAACGATAAGTTTGAGTCCACATGTGGTTGGCCAAGTTTCGACGACGAGATTAATGGAGCGATAAACAAGAGTCAAGATGCTGATGGTATACGTACAGAAATTACATGCGCTAAGTGCGGTGGACATCTTGGACATTTGTTTACAGGTGAACACTTAACCGAAAAGAATCAGCGACACTGTGTGAACTCAATATCGATGAAATTCATTCCAGGTAAGTAGTATGCAAATAACAAGCTCAACGTTCCAAGAAGGTGGGAGTATTCCAAAGAAGTATGGTCAAGATTTTGATAATGTAAATCCGCCTCTTGCGATTCTAGATGTTCCCAGCAAGACTGCGTCGCTAGTCTTACTCATGGACGATCCTGACGTACCAGAAGCCGCTGGTGTAGCGGTCTGGGACCATTGGGTGGTGTTTAATATACCTCCGACGACAGAGATGATCGGAGAAGGCTGGACGCCTACCGGTGTTCGAGGCTCTGGAACGCGAGGATTGCTAGACTACAGCGGGCCCAGACCACCAGATCGCGAGCACAGGTACTTTTTCAAGGTCTACTCGCTAGATTCTATGCTCGAGCTGAAAGAGGGTGTTTCAAAACAAGAGGTGCTTGATGCTATGGAGGGTCATATCATTGAGACAGCGGAACTAGTAGGAAGATTCTCACCATAGCGGCAACTTCGTTCATAATGTATAGTGATATATATGACACACAAAAATGAATCAGCTAAGAGTTCGGCAAAAGACGTCTTTTTATACCTACTCATGGTCATAATGTTGGCCGTTGGTGTAGGATTTTTTACGGCCCTGCTTTGGCAGTACATCAACGTAAAGTTCCCAGACCCACTTGAGTTATATTACAATGGTGCGCTCGATATAATGCGCAATGCCATATCATCACTCGTAATAGTCTGGCCAGTGCTTTTGTTGTCAGCATGGATGATCAACAAGGACCTCACTAAAGAGTCTGACAAGCAAAACATTTGGATACGTAAGTGGTTACTATATTTAACATTGTTCGTTGCTTCACTCACGGTGATCATCGATTTGATTTCTTTGATGAACAATTTCCTAGGTGGTGAGCTTACAACAAGATTCTTCTTGAAGGTTTTCGCAATTCTAGCAGTTGCAGTCGCTGTGTTCGCTTTCTATCTTTGGGAGTTGAGGCGCGATGTTAAGAAGAAGACTAACATTCATAAGATTGTTGGAGTAACTTCGTCGGTCGTTATACTTATCTGTATCATCGCAGGATTCTTCATAGTAGGAACTCCATCAGAACAGCGAGCAGTTCGCTTTGACGAGACTAGAGTAAATAATCTCGCTTCGATCCAGGGTGAGGTGATCTCGTACTGGATTCAAAAAGAGGCGTTGCCAGAGTCACTGGACGACATTACAAATTCAATTAATGGCTACATAGCGCCAACAGATCCGGATACGAATGCACCGTACACCTACCGAACTACCGGAGACTTATCATTCGAGCTCTGTGCTACGTTTGTAACAAGTTCGGATGCTAATAATGTATACAAAGGAGTATCAATACCGGTTGACTACTACTACGGCAGAAATGGAAGCACGTCGTTCGCATGGGATCACGAGATAGGAGAGGTATGTTTTGACCGCTCGATTGACCCAGACCTTTACAAGGATCAAATAAGCGTGCCAAGGCCGTTGTATTAACAATTCACAAGTCGAACATAAAACTCGAGCTTAAGCTCGAGTTTTTGTTTTAAACATTACTATTGATCTACGAACTAGTAATAGTATTGTAACTACGATATGATCAGTTTATGAAAAAAAGATGGGTAGCAATTGTTGTTGTAGTTTGCACAGTGACCTTGTTTTTTAGCATCCTGATAGGTGTGCAGGGAAGGCGTGATCTTGTATATGCTTCAACTAGCCAACTAGCAAAACACAACGTAGCAATCGTGTTTGGCGCTGGTATTCTAAACGCCAGCACTCCGTCGGATGCTTTGGGGGACCGGCTCAAAGTGGCTTCTGAGCTGTACCATGCTGGGAAGGCTAAAAGCATTCTTGTGTCAGGGGACAACAGCTCTAAAGATTACTCGGAGCCTGATGTGATGCGTAAGACTCTCGTGGACAAGTACAAAGTTCCTGAAGACAAGATCTTTGTTGACTATGGAGGTCGGCGGACGTATGACACATGCATTCGTGCACATGACCTCTGGGGAGTGGAACATGCGATCTTGGTGTCCCAAGAGTACCACTTGCCGCGCGCAATCTGGACGTGCGAGAAACTTGGGATTGAGAGCGTGGGTATATCGGCATCATTGCAACCGTATGTGTACGAGGCAGTGTACAAGCGGCGCGAGATACTGGCGATCTACAAGGCGTTTGTGGATGTGCGTTTCTGGGAGCCTGAGTATTTGGGTGGGGAGTTTGTCCAAGATATTGATAAATAGCAAAACAAAAACAGGCTCTCGCGAGCCTGTTTTGAATTCTTACTGAGTAACTGAGATCGCTGCTGCAGCTTCTGGATCACACGCACCAACTGCGATAGTTCCGGCTGCTGACTTTTGCATGTAGTAGTCAGTGTTAGCCGCTGTCCCTGTACTCGGGTCCATTGGCACACTACCAAGGTATCCTTCGGTAACAAGCGCTGTAAGGTCTGCACAAGCTACCTGGGTTGTTTGTGCTGTACATGTTGTGTTACATCCAGTAGCGTCTGTTCCGATCACGTAGAAAAGGTCATCTGTCAGCGCTGCAACTGATGCAACGAATGTTCCGCCGTTGTCCACTTGGTCAACTGTAATTGCTCCGGCTGCTGCTGTAACGTCACTCCATCGTTGTGAGTCACGAGCCTCCTGGAAACGCTTGATAGGGTCTAGAGCCACAAACACAGCTGCCGCCAACACGGCGATAACAGCGATAACAATGAGCAGCTCAATAAGGGTGAAACCTCTTTGGTTTGTTCGAACTTTGTTAATATGAATATTTTGAGTGCGTTTTTGAGCTATTAATTAGAGTTGCTCATTAACGAACGTCTTTATTTATGTATAGATTATATCAGAAATTGGTAGCAAGCTTTTTTTGGCATGTGGACAGATTTACTAGTAATTTTGTCATTAGAACTGCCCATGATGTACAATGTAGTAAACATACATATATGCCAGATGAGATAGAACAAAATATTGAAGCGGACGAGGTCGTAAATGGCAAGGTTGAGGCTGCAATTGCGGCAAACGCTCAAGCTCCTGTGAAAGTAATTACAAAGGAGGCAATTGCGTCAATGATCGAGCAGGCCGGGCAGGTCGGCAGGTCGCATGATGCTGCGATAAACATCTTTAATGGGATAATGGCGTACGCACAAAGCTCGAGAGCTTCGGACGTGCACCTTGAACCTATAGAAAACGGCTCTGTCGTTCGTATTAGAGTAGATGGTATTTTGCACGACATGTTTAAGGTTTCAAAGGAACTGCATGTGCAAATGATCGCTGTGTTGAAAGTGCTGACAAGGATGAGAACTGATGAGCATCGTGCACCACAGGATGGACGTTACGAGTTTAAGATTGGCGCAGGGAGTGTAGATGTTCGTGTGTCTATAATATCAGTGACAGACGGCGAGAAGGCTGTGTTGCGTTTGCTTTCAGATGCGTCGCACGATCTAAGTTTGGAGGATCTGGGATTGTTCGATACAGATTTGCAGCGCGTACAAAGAGCTATCGAGCGTCCTTGGGGGATGATTCTAGCCACAGGTCCAACAGGTAGTGGAAAGACGACCACTGTCTACGCTATTCTAGAGGTGCTGAACCAGCGGGAGATCAACATTTCAACGATCGAGGATCCGGTTGAGTTTGACATTGAGGGGGTAAACCAGAGTCAGGTGGACAGCTCGGCAAAACTAACCTTCGCTTCGGGTCTACGATCAATCGTCCGACAGGATCCAGACATCATCATGGTGGGGGAGATACGCGATGAAGAGACGGCTAGCATTGCCGTGAATGCCGCGTTAACTGGTCACAAGCTTCTATCAACAATCCACACAAACAACGCAGCCTCTACGATAGTCCGGTTGATAGACATGAAGGTTGAACCGTTCTTGATATCGTCGACATTGATCTGTGCGGTTGCTCAGCGACTGGTGCGTCGTGTTTGTGACGACTGTCATAAGGTGAAGAGCTGGACAAAGGAAGAAGCGTCCAAGGTTCTGAGTCCCAATAGCGTGATTGAGATGTTTGGTGACAAGGAAAGCGTTGCTGTTCCCGAGGTTGTTGGATGTGTGTCATGTGGAGAAACGGGGTACAGGGGGCGCGTTGGAATCTATGAGGTGTTGGAAAACACAAAGGCAATTCAAAAGTTGATAGTTTCCGGTGCTGATAGTGATACAATTCAAGAACAGGCGCTCAAGGAGGGTATGACAACCATCGCGCAAGATGGAATTCGTAAAGTGCGTGACCAAATTACAACAATTGAAGAATTGATTCGCGTGATGCGAGAATAATATGGCAAAGGAGGAAATTGGAAAAAAACTTACGAAGATAGCAGCTACAAATAAACCAGCGCCTCTAGCAAAAAAGAGCAGGGCCTCGGTGAAAGCTGCAAAAGATAGCCAAAAAGAAAACGAGGCTATAGATCGCGCTGAACGAGACAAGCCGAGCCTGCTGGAGACTTTGACTATACGACTATCTCATACTGATAAGCTTATGTTTATCAAGTATATTTCTGTTTTGCTGAGATCTGGTTTAGCGATGAACGATGCTTTGCAGATTATCTATGACCAGTCAAAGAAGAAGGCTCTGAAGACTATTGTTGGTACATTGCAAAGCTTTGTGCAAAGTGGACGGACGCTCGCTGATGGTTTTGCGCGTTACCCACACGTGTTCAACCCGGTTTACGTGAACCTTGTCGCTGCCGGGGAGGCTTCTGGTACTCTGCAGGTAAACCTGGAACACCTAACGCTACAGATCCAGAAGGAGCACGAGCTGCGTCAGAAGATACGTGGGGCTTTGATGTACCCGATGGTCATTCTGGCTGTTGCTATTGTCATGACTGTCGGTATTGTCGTGTTTGTTTTACCAAACATAACCGACGTTTTTGCAACGCTTGATGTTACACTTCCATTGACTACTAGAATGTTACTTTGGACTGCAACATTGATAGAGACACGTGGCGGACTTGTCCTCTTGTCGATCTTGGCGTTTGTACTCTCAATCTACTTTGTCAGAAAAATAAAGCCGTTAAAGCCATTCCTGCACACGGCGCTCATTTACATACCGGTTGTTGGAAACATAGTGCGAAACACAAACTTGGCAAGGTTGTCACGACTTATGGGAACCATGTTGGAATCTGGTGAAACAATAAGCGACATTATTCCAATAGCCGCATCTGTTCTGAACAACGCGCGCTATAGACAGTTGCTAGTTGACATACAAGAAAAAGTTAAGCAGGGCGAGTCAATCGCAAAATCAATGGAGGCATCCGAGAAGTTTTTCCCATTGATAATGCAACATATGACTCGTGTTGGAGAGGAGACGGCTATGTTGAGCGGCATGATGATATACCTTGCAGAATTCTACGAGCAGGAAGTGGACGACTCAATGCGCAATCTTTCAAACATGTTAGAACCTATCATGCTTCTAGTTATTGGAATTCTAGTTGGAGGATTGGCGTTGTCTATCATCTCTCCAATTTATCAGGTGGTTGGAAACGTTTAACATGTTAGCGCGTGGATTTACATTGCTGGAGACGCTGATCGTTGTTTCCATTATGACGATCGTGTTTGGGATCGGCTTTGGAGTTTTAGTATCTGCACAAAAAACGGCACGATCGCAGGAAGCGTCTGCCGGCCTTATACACGTTCTTGCAGTTGCTCATGAGCGTGCAATGCTTGGAAATGAGGCTAGTTCATGGGGAGTATATTTAGATTACAACGATATCTCACGTAACATAAGCGAGTATGTTTTGTTTGGTGGAGACTCGTATGCAACGCGCAATGTCGCTTTGGATAAGATCTACACCGTTGACTCGGTTGCTCTGATAACGGACGCGTCGCTTTCGGGCGCTTCGCCTTCTTCGGGCGACGATCATGAAGTCGTGTTCTCGTTGTTTTCGGGTGAAACATCGCAGTACGGTACGGTAACCTTAGATTCTATTGGCGTTGTAAAGACACTAGAAATTTCAAAATATGGCTGGGCTGTCTGGGAATAAACATATGAAAAATCAACAAGGTTCTTTGATTTTGGAAGTACTAATAGCAATTGGAATTGCTTCAATATTTTTGGTTGCGTTGCTGAGCATGGCGTTGAACACAAGTCGGACAATAAGCACGACTTCTCAGCGTGGAGAGGCTCAGTATTCGGCATACGAAGGAACGTCTGCCTTAGAGACAATCGCGTTTCAAGATTTGAGCGTTGGAATGGGTCAACCTGTTTTCGCGTCGAACGAATGGTCAGTGTCTCCCGGTGTAGAGACGATGGTAAACGACATGACACGCTCGGTTACAGTTTCGAGCATTCAGCGTGATGCTGGTTGCGCAATAGTTGAGTCCGGAGGAACAGTAGATCCGGATTCCTACGGGCTGTCTAGTACGGTTGAGTGGTTTGATGCTGGTGGTAGGTTGCAGGCTTTGACGAGTACAACACACCGAACGCGGTTTGATGATCCGCAGGGCACATGTTTTGCTGCACAGGAATCGGGGATGGTGTCCGTTGATGTGTCTACAGGGGAATTTATTGGAAGCAAGCAGTTGCGACGCCTTTACGTTCTCAATACCGGTTCTCAGGCAGTCACGATAGATAAGATAACCTTTACATGGGACAACGAGCGCACACTGAACCAAATTTTTATGAATACAACAAAAGCATGGTCTGATGCCGGACCAGGATCGCCATCGGGTGTTCAGGTAAGCGGAACGGAGATCGATATCGTTGATACTGTAATAGAGCCTGCCGAGACGTTCGAAATCAACAAGATTCAGTTTTCTGCTGATATGTCTGACGTAGAAATGACTCTAACGCTTACTTTTGGTGATGGTTCAACGTATGAGTCTGGAATCTTTGAGCCAGCAGACTAATATGAAACAGAAAGGATTCACATTGATAGAGACGGTGTTGTACATTGCTATTGTTGTTATTTTACTCGGCGGACTCACTACTTTCTTGATTAACACTGCCAGAATACAAAGCGGCTTGTCGCCAGCGTTGCGGATCAAAGAAACAGCGTCTAACACGATGCTCTTGATGTCGAGCAATATTACCGGAGCAGACAGCATCAATGTTACCGGTTCAACTCTTGGTGTGAATCCAAGTACGTTGCTGCTTACAGACGGCGCTGGCCGCAGCGTACAGATTGATGTTATCAAGGATGTAGTGGACTTTGGTGGTACTTCAACCTTTGTGGATAGGCTGAGACTTACGAAAGGCGGAGAACCTGCAGTGTGGCTAACGGACTCAAACTTGGATGTCACGTTATGGAAGGTTGAAGAGGTGAGCGATTCAGGCGGTTTGTTGCAAGGACTCAAGATTGAATACACTATCGAGACGATCGACGCTTCGGTTTCTGGTAGGAAGTTCTCAGGTAGAACAACATTTCCACTTACACCAAACACTGTTGAATTATGAGACATGATAAGCAAAACGGTTTTACAGTTATCATGATAGTTTTGATTCTTGGTGTTGTTAGTTTGAGCGCCTCTGTGGTGTTTGCAAAAATAAGTATTGATAATGCAGCTATGGACAACAGTAGGAATGACGCGTGGGAAGTTCGGCAAAACGTGCGGGGATGTATGGACGAGCTACTGATTTGGCTGGCTGGAGACTCGGCATATACAACCTCGTCGATTGTAACCGGATCTGCAACGTGCGGAGTTGTACTCACGTCACCAACTCCAACTACTCGGAACGCGACCATTACCGACTTTATTGGGAACGTTTACTATGGATTGAATGTGGACTTTCAGGTAGATCCAATCGTTGTCACGTCGGTCGTAGAGTCACTTAACTAGTTACAAGAGCATTTGATACAAGTATGTTTAAAAGCCTAGGATTATTTTGTCACCGTGCGCGGTCTAAAGCCGGATCACTGCTTGTAGTATTAATGGTTCTTTTCAGCCTTTCAGCCGGCGCGGTTGCTAGTGCTCAGACAAACATGGAAGTTGCAGTGCGTGTTGATTCAATAGATCTGATGGAGGGAACAGGGGATAACATACACCTAATCTTCACAGCAAGCGACGCAGAAGGAAACTCTTACACAGTAGATAGCG
>JABMPK010000047.1 GCA_013203725.1 Candidatus Uhrbacteria bacterium
CCTAATGTCGCAGGCTTCGCGCGAGGTTGAATCACTCATTGTACGAATCGCCCAGATGGCCCGTGCTGTTGGAATCCATTTGATCCTGGCAACTCAGCGACCATCGGTAGACGTTATCACCGGAACAATCAAAGCGAATATTCCAACACGTATCGCGTTTGCCGTAGCTTCCCAAACTGACTCTCGCACAATCTTGGACCACGGTGGAGCAGAGAAACTTTTGGGTCGTGGAGATATGTTGTTCATGAGTCCAAACTTGGCAAAGGCTCGTAGGATGCAAGGCGCGTTCTTGTCTGACAAGGAAATCAAGAACGTCGTTGATGCACTTAAAGCAGAAGAAGCTCCCGATTATAACTACAACGTTACAGAAAATCAGAAAGGCGGAGGCACAGAATTTGAAAGCACTGAGGATGATCCTTTGATCGAAGATGCAGTCGAAGCCTTGATTGCCGCAGGTAAAGCGTCCACCTCCTTACTCCAAAGAAGGTTGCGAGTTGGATACTCTCGAGCCGCGCGTATCATGAATATCTTGGAGGATCGAGGAATTATTGGGCCACAGCAAGGATCAAAACCTAGAGAAGTCTTAATAGACTCACTAAGCGAGATGTACGACACTGATGATGAGGAAGTTGAATCATACGCGAGGACGATCCCTGCGAAAGATGCGCCCGAGGTAGAGGAAGAAGACGAGGAAGAGGACATTGACGATGAGTACGAAGAGGAAGTGGATGAAGAAGATCTAGAGGAGGAAGACGAGGAAGAATAGTATGGCGTTTCTTATTCGCCAGTTGGACACGCAGAGCATAGGAGCGAAAATCAAGTCGCTTCGGAAGAAGCAGGGTATATCCCTGCAGATGGTGTCTAACGAAACTCATATACATAAAAAGTATTTGGAGGCGTTTGAGAACGATGCGTATCACGAGTTGCCCGACCCCCTTTATGCCAGACATTTTCTAAAACAATTTGTTGAAGTCATAAATGGCGACCCGAAATACTTCCTCGCTCGATACGATGAGGAGTGCGGATCTTGCCCAGCTGACGTGACGCAACTCAAGATCCCAAGGCAGCGCATCGGGAAGCAGGTGCTCCGACAATGGAGAGCGATTCTCGGTAGGTTGGGTATTGCCCTACTTGCGCTAATACTCCTCACATACATCGGAACGCAATTACACACTCTGATTGCACCGCCGAACCTTATCGTCGACGATCCCCACGACGATATTCAGACAACCTCAGCTTCCCTGTCCGTATCTGGTCAGACAGATGCAGAAGTCAGTATCAAAGTTAACGACGATCCCGTTTTGACCGACCCAACCGGAAGGTTTACAACACGAGTAACGTTAACACGCGGACTGAATATCATTACGGTGGAGGCCCAGAAGAAATATGGGCAGCCAAACATCGTGAGGCGCACAGTCTTCTTGGAAGATCTGGGCAAAATGCGGTAAGATGTGACAAACGACCTCCCCCTTAAATAGAAATACTAGAATATGGCTACAGCAAGTAAAGACAAGGAGGAAATTAGTGTAAAGATGAAGGCAACAGAAGAGGCATTATCCCAAATCAGAGAAAGATTTGGAGACGGCAGCATCATGAGACTTGGAGACGCGCAAACATCAAAAGTTGCAGCGATTACAACGGGATGTTTGAGCATAGACTTGGCTCTGGGAGTTGGAGGAGTTCCACGAGGACGAATCATAGAGATTTACGGACCTGAGTCTTCTGGAAAAACAACTCTCGCTCAGCACATTGTTGCAGAGGCTCAAAAGCTTGGAGGTATCGCAGCCTTCGTGGACGCCGAGCATGCGCTGGATCCTGAATACGCGCAGAAGATTGGTGTGAATATTGACGAGATGTTGATTTCGCAGCCAGACACTGGTGAGCAAGCGCTGGAGATTGTAGAAACGCTCGTTCGTTCCAACGCTGTCGATGTCATTGTGATCGACTCGGTTGCAGCGTTGACGCCAAAGGCGGAGATCGAGGGTGACATGGGGCAAAGTCACATGGGACTACAAGCACGGTTGATGAGTCAGGCGCTTCGAAAGCTCACATCGATTGTTTCCAAGAGCAACACAACCGTTATCTTCATCAACCAGATTCGAATGAAGATCGGCGTGATGTTTGGAAATCCAGAGACAACAACTGGTGGTAATGCTTTAAAGTTTTACTCTTCAGTGCGGGTCGAAGTTCGGCGAGCAGCGCAGATTAAGCAGGGAGAAAAGATCGTGGGTAACCGAGTACGGTGTAAGATTGTAAAAAACAAGGTCGCGCCACCGTTCCGTACGTGTGAATTCGATATCATGTACAACGAAGGAATTTCAGTGGCTGGCGACCTACTCGATGTTGGTCTGCAATACGGCACGCTTCAGAAATCCGGGAACTCGTACAAGTATGGCGAGGAAAAGATCGGAGTTGGACGCGAAAATGCACGACAGTTCTTGCGCGCTGATCCAAAGCTGATAGCAACAATCAGAAAAGCTACTGAGAAAGCTATAGAGGAACACATAGAAGAATAAACATAAAACCTCCCCCATCGGGGAGGTTTTTGGTTGACAGGGCTACATAATTTTGCTACTTTCTGACCGAAGGAGGACGCATGAACATCATCAAAAAAGGTTTGGGGATACTAGCCGGAGCCATTGGAGTTTCTTTCACGTTGGCGCTGGCGTTGATCACGATGGTGGCAGGCACCATGTACGACCGGTTTGTGAACTCGTGGCTTGGGCGCTGGCTTGATTCGCCGTTTGCATACGTGAGCGCGTTCTATCACGCGACGGTCTACCACGTCTGCTACCGACTGATTCTGCAAATGCGCGTTGTGATTACAGGACAGATCCCCACAAGGCATTCGGGGAAGAACGTGATCTTTGTTCCGGGCATTCACCCACCGTTGTTGCTACTGATCCCGTACTACTACCTGGTCTGCCGTTACATCACGGCGCGATTGCTCGTGACCATGAAGGATGCCAACAGCAGCTGGAGGCATCCGTTCGGCATCTTGATGGGAATTCCGCTGAAGGTCATGAAATGCGTGATCTTCTTGCCGCGCGGGCGTGGAGCAGAGGCGCTCCAAGCTAGTATGGCAGAACTTGCCGCAGGAATTCGTGCGTATGCGAACCGACAGCGAGCGCTCACACTCCACGTAGACATGAGCCGCCCGACGCGCGAGAAAATCGCTGTGGACCGAGAGACATTCTCTCGCATGCTAATGGAAAAGTACGGTATTCACTACGACCTGTCGTGGCTCAACCTGACCCTCTTCCCTCGACTTCACGCGTTCGCGACTGCGGTAGAGACATTGCCAGACAATGCCCGGGTCGTGTTCCTGTTCATGGGGCTCGACCGGCCAATCTGGGATGATCTTGAAGTGGGAAAGCTCTTTGGCTCAACGCTCAGAGCGAAGTTCGTAGAGGAAGACATCCGTGATTTGAAGCAGCAGGAAAGTGAGAGTCGTGGAGACTGGGAGCGGCGCCTGACGCTCTTCCTACTCGACCATTGGTGCGCTTTCAACAAGCTTCAGTCCAAGTGGCAAAACGTAAAACCGACCACCCGCTAGGGTGATCGGTCTTTTTTTAGTTCACGCGCTCTGAGTAATCTCCAGTATCCGAGTTCACCAGAATCTTGTCTCCTGTTTTGATAAACGCCGGTACTCTTACCTCCAATCCATTCTCCATCGTCGAATTTTTCATCACGTTTCCAGAAGCCGTGTCACCTTTCACAGCAGGCTCTGCGTATCCAACGGTATATTCAATCTTCTTTGGAAATTCTATAGCAACTGCAATACCTTCGTTGGATGAGACTATAACCTGTAGCCCCTCCTTGAGGTACTTCGCGTCATCTCCGATCAGAGCCTTGTCGATTGCCGTCTGTTCGTAGCTCTCCATGTCCATGAAGGTATGTGTTAGGTCATCCGAGAACAAATATGTCATTGTCCTCTTACTCACTGCCACGAACTCCAGTGTCTCGCTTGACTTGAACGTGTTCTCCACCATCTTACCCGTGTTGATGTTCTTGAGCTTAATGCGAGTGAACGCCTGTCCTTTTCCTGGACTCACATGCTGAAACTCTGAAATATTCCAAAGTCCATTCTTCCACGTAATCACCATTCCCTTTTTAATCTCTGATACGTTTGCCATACTAAAACAATTTATTTGTCGTGAACAAAATTACGCTTTCTATAGAACTCGCACCTGTCATTACCATGATAAGTCTGTCTAAACCAAGCGCGATACCGAACACGGCCAGGTCGATGCGATCGAGCGCCTCCAACAACTGCTCGTCTATGGGAAATTGAGGTTTCCCAAGTCGTGTTCTTTCTTGAAGCTCCGCCGTGAATCGAGATCGCTGCTCATTAGCGTCAGTCAGCTCGCCATAAGCATTGCAAATTTCTATACCACGAATATATATCTCAAATCGCTCAGCCATACCATTACCTCCGATACGCGCTAACGTTGCTTCATGTCGCGGGTAGTATGCCACAATAACCGGGTTTGGCAAGGCATCTATCTTTGGCTGAACAAGATTTAGGAACAGGCGCTGGAAAAGGTCCGATATAGTGTCATCAGGCTGCCAATCAAGATCGTGAGCATCTAATGCTTGTTTATAAAGCTCGACACTCGGCTCTCTCAAGGACTCAACCCCACAATATTCTTGAAATAGCTCCTCCACCGTCACAAACTTCCAAGGCTCAAGCTCGTATCCAAACTCTCTCGCCGTGAACTCCACAAACTTCTTGGTCTCCTCCACGCCATCCATGAAACTGGACCCTAGGTTATACCATTCCAGCATTGTGAACTCCGGATTATGCAGGCTATCGACAGGCTCACCGTTGCGAAACACTCGTGCAAGCTCGAATATCCTTGGAATATCTGGCGAGACCAGCTTCTTGAGCGCGTACTCGGGACTTGTGATCATAGCACCCACCAGGTTCCGACCGTCTAGCGTATTAACCGATGTCTCCAAGTGCGAAAGAGTCGGTTCAATATCGGGCGATCTCACAAACCTTGGCGTCTCTACCTCCAAATATTTACGATCACCAAAAAAGCTACGAACTGCAGAGTTCATCATCGCACGATTGTGAATGTTTTTCTTGAAATCGGACATCTGTGATTTTCTTTTCAAAAAGACGCGAGATAAACTCGCGCCCCTTTCCTTACTTGATCTCGAATGGTAGCAACGCCATGATTCGCGCGCGCTTGATTGCGGTTGCCATAGCACGTTGCTGCTTAGCTGTGATTCCTGATCGTCTTCGTGGAACAATTTTCCCAAAGCTTGATAGGAATCGGCGTAGCAAGTTTACATCTTTGTAGTCGATCTCTGTTGAGACAGGACATGTAAACGGCTTTCGATTCGCCTTATTGTTCGTTCTTCGCATAGTAGTTTAAAATGGAATATCCTCTAACTGTATCTCGTCTATCGGCGCAGGTGACGGCGCTGGCATTGTCGCCGGTGCGCTACCCCCCATATCAAAACTGTCTCCGCCCGCCGAAGCTCCTCCAGCTCCTGTTGGCGCTCCAGATTTGTCTAGCATGATCATGCTTTCTGCAACAATTTCTGTTGACTTACGCTTGGCACCATCTTGCCCGTCCCACTCTCGTGTCTGCAATCGTCCCTCAATAAAGACCTTTCGTCCTTTACCAAGATACTGAGAGCAAATGTCTGCAAGCTTTCCCCAGGCTACCACGTTGTGGAATTCTACCTGTTCTTGCTTTGCACCACTTGCATCTTTGAACTGACGATTTGTTGCAACACCAAAGTTTACAACAGACTGACCAGATGCGGTTGTTCGAAGCTCGGGGTCTCGTGTGAGGTTCCCAATGACTTGTGCGCGGTTTAGACTATACATATGTAAAGGTTTGTTTTAAGTGCTTAGGCTTTGTCGATATCTGACTCGAGGATCTCGTCGAGCTTTTTCTCCAACTGCTCGTCTGTTACAGAAGCATTCTCTGTTTTGGCGATTGCTTCTTCCTCTGTCATTTCTTTCTTGCGTGGAGCGTCTGCCTTCTTTGTTGGCGGACGTCTCTTCTGCATTGTATCAGGCGCCTCATACTCTACAAGCTCTACCTTCAGCTTTTCAGCTCCTGCGATTGCAGTAGTAATCATGTGACGCAATACGTCGTTTGAGTGACGCATCTCTTCGTCGAATGCCAAGATCTGGTCTGGCTCCGCCGCAAAGCATACGAGCACATAGTGTCCGTAACGTACTCCTTCAATTGGATACGCCAACTTCTTTTTCCCGAGAGACTCGTCCCGGAGGCACTCCTCACCATATTTGGTGATAAGTGCAGTAACTTCATCCTTTACTTTCAAGACCTCCTCGTCTGTCTTGGTAGCAGGGATGATGTACAACAATTCGTACTTCATGTGATTATTATTTCGTCCTACAAGCTCCCCTGTAGGAAACCCGGCGGCATCTTTATCCGCGGGGTTATGGACTTATTGAGTGTGTGGATATTAGCCCAGAAGGCGGTATTTGTCAATGCGCTGCTAAGGTTGGCGGGATAGGTGGCCGTTAGTGGGTTGACAAAAGTGAGTTTTTGTTGTAAGTTACGCAGTCCGATTCAGGACTTGGAGGGTTACGACATGGCCGACCACAGCGGAAGCATTTCGATCCTGGCCACGCACAACAGAGACTGAGTCATCGACGATGAGGAGGGTGTTCAGATCTCCGTGAGCTACGATCTGGCGCTCGCGGGAGACGAGTTCGCGCCACACTTCATCGCGAAGTTGCGAAGTGCGGTCGCGCAGTTCGGCGGTCTGGAGTCGATCAAGATCGTGATGATCAGCGAATACATCAGCAGAACTCGCTTCGTCTACCTGCTGAGTGCACTCCAGGCGCTAGGCCTGGAGGTGACCGACACTGGCGAGAAGCCTCTGCCACAGATCGTGGTGCTCGACCCGGGAACTACCCGAGAGGAGCTCTGCAACTCGATCAAGAGCGCGAATGATCTGCTCGGCCAGGACGTCGCTGAGATCGAGCGCGACGAGCCGGACGAGGAGGATGACGTTCAGGAGTTGCGACGGCAGCAGCGGCTCGTCGAGGTCAACAGCGACCTCATGACTCGGCTCCTCGTCACTAAGCAGTAGGCGCTCATACAACCTTCAACTACGATCGCGTCCCGTCTCTGGCGGGCGCTTTCTTTTACTCAATACATACATGACATTTCATGTATTTTGACCCACCCGTGCATTTTCGGTGAAAAGTTACTCCGTGCATCTACTCCACAATATACCTATACATCACCCACATTTCACGTCCTAATGTCGAGGTGGGTCTGAAAACGTGAAACTTTTGCATGAAGTTTTATATTTGATCAATATAGTCACTGTTATCATTGACTCAGATGATGACTGGACAGATTTTGCATCTGCACAAAAACATAAAACCCACGAAAATTTTCGTGGGTTTTTGTTAGGCTTTTATACTTTCTTAAACCTGTAAATATCTCTCAAAACCATCTGCCCTCTCCGTCCGTATCTAAGCGCGCCCATCGAAGTCGTTTCCACGTCCTCGTACGGTATCAGTTCGAATCCAAACATCTTTGCTCGATCAACAACGCCAGCCGGGATTACTGAACCGTCTACAACGTATGCTGGAACTGCAAGTACCAGTGTTGCACCCTTGGCCACGATGCCTGCAAATGCGCGAAAGGACTCTGTGTACATTGCAACGAGTTCTTCTAGACGTTCTTCCAATTCCTCACGGCCCTCATCTCCCGTTCTGGGTTTTCCAAGGTGAAGCTCAGCGACGATTCTGTCCACTGAGTGTGGAGCTAGGAACGTTGCCAAGTCTTGAGCTCGTACAGTGATCATCTGCGGCTCAACACTGTTATCCGTGCGCTTCTTTTCCCACGCAACGTTCTCTCGTGTTGCGTCTACCGCGATCTCGTCAATATCTGACCCAATCAAATGCTTATAACCAAGCTCCATCGCCTCGGTCAACACTGTTCCAACGCCACAAAATGGATCTAGCAATGTGTCCGTTTCAGGATTACCACTCGCCATGTTCACCATCATACGTGCTAGCTTTGGCGGAAGCATCCCGCGCTTAGCGTCTCGCTTTGGCCGCTCAAAATCGCGCTCACCCCACTCCTCAAAATCTTGCACCGACTCAGTGACACCGATCAAAATCTCGTCGGCCATTGGGAAAACGCAGAACTCTACGCCTCGCTCGAGCAACTTCTGCTTCGTGACGATCACCGAACTTAATACTGGGATCTTCGAAGTCACAAGCCTAACTGACTGACCGTTCTCCTTAAGCTTTTGCTTAATCTTTATACCAACCCTCTGCGTCTGCGCTCGAAGCGCCGTTAACTTTCCGCGGTGCCCACCAGTATAAACTGAGATTCCAAACTTAAACTTACCATCCATTTCTCGCAATGTTGGCGCGAGTCCAGCAATAGCATCAATCAGTTCATCCTGCGTCTTAACGGATGCGTAAATAACGCCTGTTTTGATTGTCCCTCCCAACTTCGTATGAACTGAGCCAAGGTTGCCATCAAAATCATCGACAATCAAAACATCCTCAGTATCAACAACTGGCTTCACGTCTCCAATCACACTCGTAAGCTCAGTCCGAGCTAGTTCGCGATTAGTTCCAAGGATAAAAAATGCTTGCATATTATTGTCCAATGCGGAAATAAACGACGTCACCATCTTGCATGACGTAATCTTTTCCTTCTACGCGAGTCTTCCCCGCTTCTCGCGCCCCAACGGAACCGAGCTCTGAGTAAATCTCGAATGGTGTAACCTCTGCACGTATAAAGTGCTTCTCAAAGTCCGTGTGAATCACACCAGCCGCCTGTGGAGCTGTCATTCCCTTTGGAATCTGCCACGCTCGAGCTTCTTTTGGTCCAACTGTCAGATATGTGATTAAGTCGAGCGTCTTGAAGCAGTGTCGAATCACGCGATCCAAACCTGTAAGTTCTAATCCTAGCGCCTCAAGATATTCTTGCTGCTCTTCTTTTGGTAATTCCACAATCTCCGACTCAATCTTTACAGAAAGTGGCATCGCAATTCTGTCTGTTCCAAGCGGCGACACCCAGTCTGGGTCCGCAGCGTCCTCTTCGCTCACATTAACAACATACAAAACATCTTTCATTGTGAGCAACATCATCGGTTTCACAAACTTGAGCTCGTCGTCCGAGAAGTCGATGCTATTTCCAAGCTTTCCTTTTCCAAGCGTCTCAATAAGCTTCAATAACGCACTGTGCTCTATCTCTAGATCTTTTGTTCGCCCACTCTTCATGCTGTTGGCAACGTTGGCGATCCGCTTTTCCACAACGTCGAGATCCTTCAGTGCGAGCTCGATCTCAATCGTCTCAACATCACGCATAGGGTCAACATTCCCATCAACGTGTACAACATTCGGGTCCTCAAATGCGCGAACAACATGACAGATCATATCCGTCTCACGAATATTCCCCAAGAACTTGTTTCCAAGCCCCTCCCCCTTCGACGCTCCCTTCACGAGACCAGCGATATCAACAAACTCAATGGCGGCCGGGATTATCTTTTCCGAGCTCTCCATCTCCGCAAGTCTGTGAAGGCGAGGATCTGGCACCTCAACTACGCCAACGTTAGGTTCGATGGTGCAGAATGGAAAGTTAGCGCAATCTACCTGTTTTTTGGTCAACGTACTGAACAATGTTGACTTTCCAACGTTGGGCAGACCGACGATTCCTACTTTTAACATGGCCGGAGTATAGCAGAATTAGCCAATTGGTCAATTGACGCGGTGGAAAGACTATAGTTTAATGCAAAACGAACCCAAATTGGAGACTTTCATGCCGGAAGGTGCGGTTATTCTTGAGCCGCCACAGCGCGGAGCTCTAGTGATACCTGAATGTGAATTGCTGTGGATAGAGTGGTCGCAGACCAAGGAGCTGGTTCGAGACCTAGAGCCGATCTCGCCAATACTCGAGGTGCCAAATCTCATGGAACACCGGCTGACAGTGCGTCGAGCGATCGCGTTTCAAGGACGCGCAACAAGCATCGAGACGTTCATACGGCGATCCGGTATCTGGTGCGGCGAGGCTCGCTGGCTCAGGACCTTCGCGTTGAAGTCAAAGTCTCTTCAAGATCTTCTTACAGCAGATCTCCAGACACTCAAAGCAGACACCGAGTGGTGGGACGAGATTTACTACGAGAGAATCAAAGCCCACCTCAAGGTGCTCGAGCTAGGCTTTGGTATGAGACCAGCTCCCTACAAAAGACTGGTATCTGAACTCTGAGCAAAACCCCCAGGCGCTAGCCCGGGGGTGTTTTTTATTCTACTGGTGGGTCTACGCTTTCTAACGGTATTACATCTTCCGCTGCTTGTTGTGTAACTAGACCTTGCTTCAACAAGTTGAGCTTATCTAGGACCACGGTGTCACTTGGGTTCAGGATATTCAAGTCTTCAAGCTCTTGTATAGCGAGTTCAAGCGCTCCCGCCTCTTCGTAAAGCGCAACCAAGTACCATTTTGCATTTGCATATGTTGGAGCGAGGTTAGTTGCTGTCTGAAAACTTTGCAGAGCTGCGTTCTTATCCCCTGCTCGCAATAGCAGAACACCAAGCTCGAAACGTAGGACTGGATCCTGTGGTGATCTCTGCACCAGAGGTACCATTTGCGTGATTGACTCGTCCAATCGTCCCTGACGCTCCAGTATCATCACACGTGTGTAGAACGTCGGCGCGTAACTAGGCTTTAACCGTGCAGCTTCGTCAATAACTTCTTCCGCTTCCTTAAGCAAGTCCCCAACCGCTTTGTCTCGCGCCTCTCCTTCATCTAATGTTGACATCACACTGTCAGATACGGACACAAGTGCTCGTGCCAACTTAACATGTCGTAAAGGGTTGTTGGAATCAAGATCGACTGCAATTCTATACTGGTCTAGAGCGTAAAGATCAGACCCGCCGATGACCGCTGTAAGGTTTGAGTAGATCGATCCCAGCAAATTGTAACCACGAACGTCTAACGGCTCCAGTACTATTGCTCGTTGCGCCATTGTTACCGCAAAGTCAGAACCCTGCACAATAAGGTCGGCATTCGCTTCAACATCAGCTGCAAGCTTGTCTACCCGTTGAAAATGAGCAGTTGCAAGAGCTCGAGCATAACCAGCATGCCATGAGTTTAATCGAACAGCTCTTCCAACAAGATTTACAACCTCATCAACCTGGTCGCCCTCGTTTTGAACCTCTGAAGCCTGCGCGATAATCGCTTCGCCCGTTAGCCACTGAATCGATACGACTGAGCTCATAATAAATACGATCCCCGCCACAACAATCGAGAATGAAGTGAGCAACGACGCGCGACCATGTGTCTTAAATGACATGGACTTCATCTTTGGTGCAATATGCGCAACAAATATTCCAGTGAATAACCAGAAGAATGTCTCCAACACAATATCGGACGAATATGTGAACAGCGATACTAGGAACGCAGACCAGACAGCAAAGAGCACAGCGATTGTCTGCCAATCCTCGCGCGCACGTTTGATAATCAGTGCGTCAACCGCTTTAAGAATCACCCACAAAGAAAATAATATAAGAAGCACCGTTGGAATAAGCCCCCATGTACTGAACAGTGTCAACATATGAGCGTTCGCATGGTCAAAGTTTGCCTGCCAAAACTGCCCTTCATTAAATGATGTTGGCTTGAATCTTGTAAAATCGTAGAGCCATGTCCCAGGACCCGACCCAAACAGTCCGTCTGTCTGCATTGTCTGTACTCCAATCTCCCAACCAGATGAATAGTTAGGTGATACTTCAACCGGCACTGACGATGTTATTGGTGACCCGAACAATAGTAGCAATATTGATGCCGCGAAAAGAAACATTGGAAACAGCATCCTCTTTGGAGCAGCGAATTTCTTTGGATCGTGTAAACCAAGCGCTACTATCAGCCCACTTCCTACAAGAAGCGCGACTTCTGTTGGCCATCGATCGCCAATGATCATAAAGAAGAGCGTTAGAACCGTCACCAACCCACCAATAACACCAAAGGCGGTCACCCACGCTCGCGTAGGCATCCATGTATCGTTCTTTGACCTATCCGCGACGATCCAGATCCCAGCTACCAGAACTGTCATGACCACTCCCAGGATTCCCATTGACTCGAATGTACCAACGAGACTGAATCCTACAAAACCAAGGTCACCGGACAAGAAGCCAAAACCGAACATCTCGAATACACTGTAAACCTGAGCAATCAGCACGCCAAGCATCGCCGCACACGTAAGCTGGCGAATTGCTTTGCGACTGTCGCTGATATGCATCACCATGACGTATAGCAAGATCATCGCAAAGAATGGGACTACAGCCGTGAATCCCTGACCACCCGCACCTATCCACGATGTGTAACCCGAGCTCGACGCTACTGCCGATACAACAACTCCCGCCATCACAAGCAGTGGAGTCCAGATCAGCAATCCTTTTCTACGCTGCCATTCCTGATCCCTGTAAACTCCTAGCGTCCAACCAAGAAAAGCGAGCGTTGTTAGAATTACAAGCGCTGCCTGTTTTATAGGTCCGTAGATATCCGTGAACGCTGGGATGATTAATATTGGTAGCAAAACAAGAAGCGACACAAGCGACCATTGCATGAGAGTAGTGTGCGAAGCTCCACCTGTTATTTTCTTGAACAGGTTAATGATAGGAGAAGTGGATATTTTTTTCATATATGAGGAAATTATATCACAAAGAAAAAGAGACGCGCGCGCGTCTCTTTTTACATTTTACAATACTCATGTTTACACAGGAAGCTCGTCAACAATCGGGTCAATGATAGGCTCGTCTGCAGGTGTTTCTACAGCAGCTTCCTCAACGACAGGATCGGCAACTGGTGCCTCCGCTATCGGTTCATCAACAACCGGCTCATCTGCAACCTCGTCCACTACAATCTCTTCAACAACCGGCTCGACAACTGGCGTCTCCACTGTAGGCTCGTTTACGACGGGCTCAACTACAGGATCAATAGGCTCGTCTACCACAGGGTCAACAATAGCGGGATCCGCCACAACTTCGTCTATCACTTCCTCTTCGACGAGTTCTTCGTCAATCTCCTCAGGTAGGTATCCCTTTCGGAACGCTGTAACTATCCAGTCGATCTCGGTCCCTGTACCACTTTCGCGGTGAAGGGTGAACCCGTTCATCGTCTTATCTGTAACGTACACATTTCCGCTTCCGTTACTCATTGTGGCCGTTACGAAGATGGTTGAGTCAGCTTCAATCACGTCGTTGAACTCAGGATTGATCTTCTCGAATTCGATGACTGCGCTATTTCCTTCGACTACTGTAGTGCCTGCCATCGTGATGTAGTTCTCTAGCCCTGTCACCGCGTGTGTGATCACATCCTTATTCTGATGACCCTTTGTCTTCAGATCGTACGTACCCTCTGTAGTGAATATGCCTTCCGAATTCACGCTCCAGTTCATTCCACGCAAGCTAGCGATATTCGATATTACGTTGTCGGATACTACGAGTATGTTGTTTGTTTGCACTACAGATGATGGAATTTGTTCCGTTACTGAAATCACCTCCTGAGGGTTTCCGTTCCAATACTGAGGTTGAATAAAAATGATAATCGCATCGTTTGCAACGCCATTAGATGCCTGCATTGCGATGCCTAGGGTCTCACCCGCCTCAGTGGCCTTCATACCAATGCCCGCCGTGTTTCCAAGTGTAACTCTGTCGCCTATCGCAATCGGACCATTCTCGTCTGATACCTTAACTGGAACACGTCCAGCAAGCGCAACTGGGTACTGGTTTTCACCGCCCCAACCAAGAACCAGTCCAGGCGCTGTTGATATCGCACCTAGTATGGTGTCCCCTGGCTGAGCACGCCTTATAGTTTCGTCTTGTTCACCGTCTACCGTAATGATATCTCCAGCTACAAGATACTCGTTGGAATTAAACATCTCAGCAAGGTCAAAGTCTGTCGCGTTGATAGCTCCATCTGCGTAGATCTCTCCAGCAGTAGATCCGGATGCTGAAGCACAAGTAGTTGCTCCTCCAACACAAAGCGCACCATTGAATATCTCGGTGTCACCATACACGAACAGCGTACCATCTGAGTTTGTTGCAACGTTTCCAAAGGTTGGCGGTGTCGCCGGAGCTCCTGCGAAAGCAGATCCATCAATGTGTACAGCTCCCTTTGCAACATACATTGCATAATTATATGCAGTACCACCAGTTGCCTGTAGGTTCAAGCTAATTGCGTTGGTTATGGATCCTGCTCCAATGTCTTCTATTGCTAGGCTAGCACCGAATGCAGTAGTGATAGATCCGCCGTCCGCAGAAACCAACCCATCGAAAGTCGAGGCTCTAGTAATACTCCCACCAGTTACACTAAGCCCGTTTTTTGATCCAGTCCATGCAGTTGACCCCGCTGCGCCATTATAAATTGTGGAGCCGTTATATACGATTCCCTTTGCAAACTTCGAAGTTCCGTCTGTAACGTTTACGCTAACATTGCTTCCAGTGACGTTTTCCTCATTTGGAGACACTGGCGCTGTTCCAGTAAGGGTGACAGAGGCGGTGATTCCGGAAACTAATGTGTCGTTATCTATATTATTTGCCGTCACCGTACTCAAGATACCATTGTAGCGATGGTTTCCGCTTGAGACAGTGTTGTTTGAGAAAGTCATCGTTGACGATGTACCGTTTCGTGTGAGGTTCGTGCCAACCACGCTGTCGTATGTATCCTCAATCGTCACCGTGTTGTCAGCATTCGCGGCAGCTCCACCAATACCGATATGTCCAGCAACTGCCAGAGTTCCTGCCATATTGGATTCACCGGTGCCATCAATTCGCAGGTTTCCGTCTGATTCAATGTCGCCATTCACAAACAACTCACCATCCGCAGTAGCAATGTTTGGAATCGCGGCGCTCGAATCGTTGTCAATATGAACAAGTCCTCCTCCAGTGTAGATTGCATAGTTTGTATATGTACCAGAACCCCCGGCTGTGTTTACCGCGATCCGCATACCATAGTTTGTAACAGTTGTACCCGCACCACTTGTATCAACCATATCTAGGTCGATACCGTAGTTTGTAACAGAAGCTGTTCCGGCTGACGCCGCGTTGTTAAAGTCCTGATAGATTCCGCTGTTTGTCACCGCGCCAGACGAATAGCCTGATCGAGTAAAGTTCTGATATGTGTTAACGGACCAGTTAGCAGTAGAGCTTGTGTTAGTTACCGCCGGGTTAAATCCCTGTAGGCCACCAGCACCATGAGTCGATGTGGTTTCGTCAATACTTAATGTACCGTTACCACCATCTCCCATTAATATCTCATCAGTCCCGTCGTCGTCTATATCAAATGTAAATCCATTGTCAGTTTCGAACGCCAAAGTATCACTCGCATACGTAATCGAAGCGTCTGATCCCGCATTACCAACCGACCCGCCAGAAGATTCTGTGCCAGTTGCTCCAATGCGGATAGTACCGCCATTCACGTAAAGACTGCTCCATCGTAAAGCATCTGTACCAAGCGTGTGAGAGTTGTCAGCCGAAGGAACCAGACTTGAATCAAACCGGCCTGTTGCTGTAATTGTGTCGCTTGTAGCGTCACCAAGATCAACGTTACCGTCTGCACGGAACACTCCATCAACCTCAGCGTCATTGTTTACATAAAGTTCACCAGAAGCCGTTGCAATGTCTGGCACTCCGATTGATCCCGAGCTAGATGCAACATCATCAATATGAACTACACCTGTACCGGCATAGATCGCATAGTTTGTTGATGCACCAGAAGCTATGAAGTAGCCACCATGCGCACGTGTTGTTGTGCCAAGGCTCGTTCCGTCACCATATATTGCAAAAGCGTCGGTTGTTGTTCCGCCAACCTTTGTTCCCGCTGCCGAATTGACACCAACGAGCTTTGTACCTGTGCCAGCTGCATTTGCAGCAGCTACCGACAGGCCATAGAGATTAGTCACGCTACCTGAACTCGTTGAGTTCGCCGTCAGAACTCCACCAAATATATCGGTGGCTGTGGCTGTCCCTGTAACGCTCGCGCCTCCGACTATGGCGTTTCCTGTTGCCAATGCACCGGAACTTTGAATCATACGAGACCTTGATCCTGTAAGTGACGTTGTTATTGTTCCAGATGAATTCGTAGCAGAAACATCTGAACCAAAACCATCTGTTACAGTTCCACCGCCAGTGTTGTCTATCGATGCATTCAGTCCTTTCATTTCTGTCACAGTACCAGTACCAGAGTGCTCCACTGCTCCAGTTAGGCCCAGAAGCGCCGCCAGGCCAGCACCGCTAACATGAGAAGCTGTAAGTTGAATGCCAAGTGTATTTGTTATTGCGCCTTCAGAGGTAAACTGACCTCCAATCACATTTGTTGCAGTCCCAGATCCCGTTCGCGCCGCAGCACCTGAAACACCGTAAATATTTGTAAAGTCTGCAGATCCGCCTGACGAATCCCCTGCAATAAATCTTCCACCATATGCATCTGCAATATCGCAGTCTCCAGTACATGTAGAGCTAGGCACAGCTTCTCCATATACTCCAATTGCAGTAGTGACGTCTCCCGATCCAGCAGGTTGAGACCAACCGTAAACACCAATCAAGTTAGCAGTAACATCTAGTGTCGACGCTAAGCTCGAACGTGCCTGAGAATATGTTCCATAAACATCGTTTGCAGTAGCACTACTTGTATTTCCAGATGATCCATCGGTCGTCACAAACAGTCCTCCAGTAGACGTCACGGATCCAACAGACGGGGTTAGAGCGGTTGTGACTAGACCAAGGATGCCAGTATTATATTCTTCGGCAGCCGGAGACCCGGTAAATGAAATTGAATCAGCACCAACAGCATAATTCACTGGATCTGCACCAAATGTTGATGCTGCTGATCCTAAACGAGCAGTGATTGATCCCGCAAAATCGTTCTCGCCAACACCATCGATATCAAGTAACCCATCAACCTCAAGTGCATCGTCAACAAACAAGTCGCCGTCTCCCGCTGCAGTGTCTGGAGTCGAGCTTGTACCGTCGAGCATCGTGAGACCTGTGACTGTAAGGTTGTCGTTAAAGGTTACGTTTCCAACGGCAACATTGATCGCACTATCTCCTGCGCCTGTAGTAATTTGTAAAGCATCCCCACTTGTAAGGCCAGTTGCCGACAAGACTAGCATGTCGTTCGTAGTAGCTGCGTTATTTGTTAATGTAAAAGATGTCTGGTCTACCGTATCGGTTATACTTGTAGACCCAACGCGAACAATATCGCCGTCTTCGTCAATATTGAAAATTGCAGAGCCTGCATTTGCTACACCAAAGATTGACTCATCGGCTGCTGGAGTCGCTGGGTTTATGTATAGTGAAGATTCGGCGGCAAGCGAACTTAATGGGTCTCCTGTGATTATCACGTTTCCGTTCACGTTGGCTGCAACAATACATCCCGCTGTACAACCATCATTGTCCGAATTCAAACTGTCGAGCAAGTCAGAATCCCCAGCCTGCATAGCATATGCAGATGATGTTAACTGTCGTCGTGGCGAAAGAGTCTCGCCAGCGATTATGACCTCTAGGTAGAGTGCTGGGTAGGTGTCAAATAGTTCATCACCAAATGCGTTTGTTGATGTACCGTCTCCTAATGAGATATTAAACATACCGTCAACGGTTGCAACCGTTATCGTTGTAGCAGCACCACATGCTCCTTCTGAAACATATCGACATGTTCCAGCAGTAAGATCGTCGTACAAAGTGAACTCCATTTCAAGATTGCCGTCATCCACGGTAATTCGAGAGGCGTCGGTCAATCGCGCCTGGTACGTAAGCACCTGCGGAACATCGAGCGCAGCCTTTGTAAACGGAACTTGAAGTAGCCAACCAAACACCATGAGGGCGGTCACACCAAAGACTAGCGCAGAGCGCCAGAAGGTACGTATGATTGTGTTTCCGCTCCTCATATAGATGTTTGTTTGTCTATTTGTTGTTGAATTTGTTCAATGGGATGTCCATCGATACGTACGAAGGCTCATTCGTATCAGTGCGATCAATTGGCCGAACCTCTACTTTTTGGAAGCCGGGCTTCTCGTACGTCGCATAGAACTCACTTGGACCGACCAAGAAAGCGTATCGTCCGCGTGAATCTGTTATCTTAGTCTCCAACAGTTTGTTGTATTTAGGATCAAAGATTCTAACGATAGCTCTAGCCAATGGTCGTCTTGTTTTCTCGTCGTACACAATCCCCCAGCTTGTAGGCTTTTTGGGGATCGCGAGCTTGAGGAACAATCCAAGAATCAGTACCTGGCCAACGGCCAACGATATTGTCCATGGTGAAGGATCAATCACTGCAACTCCTGTCGCAACGATCACTCCAACTACTGAGAAACCGTACATAAACTTGCGCAAGCAATTGCCAACTACGGCTTTCTTGGAAACGGTAACGTCTTGTCCGGATGGATCCACTGGCACGTTTACAGCAATTGCTGAAGACTGCTCGTTTACCTCGATGTTTTCACCGTGGTAAAGATCCAAGAAGTTTCCATCGATCTTTAAGTCCTTTAGATGACTCGTAGGAGCAATGAATCCCTCCTTTCTAACCTCAATCTTGTACACGCCAGGGTCTACTACAAATAGGAAACGTCCCTGCTTGTCTGTAACCTGACTTTTGAACGGTTTATTCGTTGCAACGTCGATCAGCCGCACGATGGCAAGGTCGACCGGCAACTTGCGTAAACTGTCGTACACAACTCCCCACTTCTTGCGACGTCGCCGCTTGAAAAGTAGGAATGGCGCAGTGAACATGTATTGCAAGAACCGGATCGCGTTGAACGAGGTGGCCAAGAGCGTAACCGTTGATACCGCCGTAAACGCTACAACTGGCGCTGCCACATTGGCAGACTGCTGTACAGCTGCGTTTTGCCTCACTATCTGCACCGAGTTCACCGCACGTCTTGAAAGTGCAGGGAAAACATCTCTAATGCTTTTGATTTCCTCAGATAATGGAGGAAGTAGCGCAATGAGTTCTATCGGCGCGTTAATAATGTTGTCTTTTACTGAAATTCTAGCTGTTTTGAATCCGCTATAACC
>JABMPK010000004.1 GCA_013203725.1 Candidatus Uhrbacteria bacterium
CACTCTGGCACCTCTCCTTGGGGCGCAGGGAATGTATCACGTTTGAGACATGTGTCAAAGAGGCGATACTGCTACTCATTGCAATTGAGATACTTTTATAATTACCAAATTCCAATTTCAAATGACAAATGAATGACAAATGACCAAGTTTCACCAGATATTGGCCATTGAACGTTGGAGCTTTATTGGACATTTGTAATTGGTCATTGTGAATTAATTCCAATTTGGGTCTGATTCTCTTTATTGGTATACTGCCTTCATATATGAAGAAAAATAAACGAACAGTTACAAAGGCGATTATCCCTGTGGCCGGCATTGGTACTCGTTTCTTACCTGCTACAAAGGCTCAGCCAAAAGAAATGCTTCCTATTGTAGACAAGCCGGTGATTCAGTACATCGTAGAAGACATGGTAGCAGCTGGGATTAAGGACATTATCTTCGTGACGTCTATGGGAAAGCGGGCGTTAGAAGACCATTTTGACCGTAACTTCGAGCTTGAGTACAGACTAGCTCAGAAAAAGAAAAAGGCTGAGCTTAAAGAAATTTCTAAAATTGGTAAACTCGCTAACTTCGCCTTTGTGCGACAAGACAAACCGCTTGGTGACGGTCATGCGATCTTGTCGGCTCTACCGTTTGTTGATGACGATGAAGATGTGATGATCATGTTCGGCGATGACCTTGCAGTAGGACTAGCGAGCGATCTCAAAGCGACCTTCGAACAGTACAATGAGCCGGTACTCGGCGTAATCGAGGTTCCAAAAGATAAAACACATAGGTACGGCATCATCGGTGGTGAAAAGATCAACAAAAATCTTTGGCGAGCAAACTCGTGGATCGAAAAACCAAAGAGCAATCCGCCGTCAAACCTTGCATGGCAAGGAAGTGCAATATTGAGCCACGAGCTTCTAAAGAGACTAAAGAAAACCAGACCTGCAAAAGATGGAGAGATCCGGTTGGCTGGAATGTACGAGGATTACTTCAATGAAGGCGGTACACTGAACGCGCACATCATAAACAATGTCAGATTTGATTGCGGTAACAAACTCGATTATCTCAAAGCCAACATTTACTTTGGCATGCAGCGACCTGAGTTCAGAAGTGAGATCAAAAAATACATCAAAACGCTAAAGTAATATGAAGCGCTTAAATCTCGCCGTAATCGCCCTAATGACAATAAGCCTGGTCGTCTTACCGGGACTTGGATGTCGTGGAGGAAGCAAAGCCGCAAAAGAAGGACTGAAGCAAGTCGACCTAACATACTGGCGCGTGTTCGATGGATCCGACACGTTCGATAAGGTCATTAGCGACTATCGAGCAAAGCATCCAAACGTGCGTATCGATTACCGCAAACTTAGGTATGAAGAGTATCAAGATGAATTGCTCAGAGCCTTCGCGGAAGATCGCGGACCTGACATATTCTCTGTACAGAACACCTGGATGGAAGGTTATCTACCACTCATTGAGCCGCTCCCAGATTCTCTAAAGATTACATACTCGGAGCTACAGGGAACGCTGAAAAAGGAAACCGTGGTTGTGCAAAGAGAAGAACCAACAATGAGCTTACGAACTTTAACAGATGAGTTTGTAGCGGTGGTTCCTGAATATGTTGTCTATCCAGCGACCGTTGGTGAAGGAACGACTAAGAACAGAATCTATGGACTCCCCCTTTCTATAGACACACTTGCCCTTTACTACAATAAAGACATATTGGACGCAGCAGGTATTCCTCAGCCTCCTAAAACATGGGAACAGTTCCAAGAACAGGTAATCAAACTTACAAAGTACGATGCTAACGGAAACGTGGCACAATCTGCTGCAGCAATAGGATACGGAAGTAACGTTGAACGCTCTGCAGATATAATCTCCTTGTTAATGATGCAGAGCGGTACCAAGATGACTGATTCGCGCGGAGTCGCACGATTCGCAGAAGTGCCTTCCGGAGCGTCTCGTCAGTCCCTTCCCGCTCTAGAGGCAACGCGGTTCTACACAGACTTCGCAAACCCAACAAAGGAGGTTTACACATGGGACTCGAGTTTCCCAAACAGTTTCGACGCATTCACAGCCGGTCAAACCGCATTTTTCTTTGGCTACAGCTACCACCTGCCATTGATTACAGCGCGATCACCAAAGCTTAACTACGCAGTATCGCCGATGCCGCAGATTTCTACAGACACACGCGCGCAAATCAACTTTGCAAACTTCTGGATCGAGACGGTGTCCAAGAAGACTGAGAGTGTAGATTGGGCATGGGACTTCTTACAGTTTGCAGCGAAGAAACAAAACGTAACGTCTTACCTTGAACGCGCAGGACGACCAACAGCATTGCGGTCAGTGGTGTTGGAGCAAAGAGAAGATTTCAACCTGTCAGTTTTTGTAGATCAGGTGCTATCCGCTCAGGCCTGGTATAATGGTGACGACGCAACAGCTGCGGACAAAGCAATAGAAAAGATGTTGGACGATATTGTGAAGGGCACAACGGAAATCGGAGAGGCGCTTGGGATAACCCAGCAAGAAGTGAACCAAACAATATGATCAACCTCATAAATACTGTTCACGCCGCTGTTACAAACCCCAGCGTTCCAACCACACCGTTTGGCACAGGAGTAACGCCGACGCTGATTCCGCAATGCGCCCTCCAAGATGGAGGCGCGAGCACACTAGAGTGTGTGCTGGAGCTCTTCATCAACATCAGCCAGGTACTTCTCGGTGTTGTGGGATCCGTTCTACTTGTCGTGTTCATCTACGGCGGTATCATGTATCTGTTCTCACAAGGAGAACCGGGACGCGTTGCAAAAGGCCAGAAGGCTCTAACAGGTGGAGTTGTAGGACTCATCATTGTTTTCACTGCATTCATAGGTGTGTCCTATACGATCAATGCACTGATGGGAGAAAACGATGAAATGATCAGCGAGCTGGTTACCTGCGGAACGTACTACACTATGCCCGATGGTAAAGTGGTGGACAATTCAATCAACAACGGTGAAGTCTGTGCCCCTGGCGGATTCACCTGTACACAAGGCGCATGTTGTTTAGGTGGAAACTGTAATCCGCCAGAACCAGCACCTCCAACACCAACTACCCCATAATATGAACCAAACAATAAAACGTTTACTTGGAGGTTTTGCGACTAGTGTAGCGGCGCTTACGCCGGCACTTGCATCGGCCGCAACGCTATACAACCCACTCGGTGAAGCAAGCGTACCTCAACTTATAGGGCGCGCGGTGCAGGTTGTACTGGGCATATCTGGGTCACTCGCATTGCTCATGTTTGTCTACGGTGGATTAATATGGTTGACGGCGTCGGGCGAACCTGCGAAAATTGAGAAAGGAAAGAAGACATTAACGTGGGCGACGATTGGTATCGCAGTACTGTTCGGAGCATTTTCTCTTGCTAACTTTGTTATTACAAGTCTTGGAGCGGTTGTCACCAATCCACCGGCTAGTAGCTAAATAAAAACCCTTAAAACATATATGACAAACATATTTAAAAACTGGATCGCTCCTATCGCAATGATAGCAGTACTACTCGTTGGTACATTAGCGCTCGCAGCTCCTAGCTTGGTAAGTGAAGCTCAGGCGGTTTCAACATCAACAACACTAACAGAGTCAGACATACTCCCAGCAACATTTAGCGGAGAGACAGGACTTGGAAACCGTGACTTGAAGTCAACGATCGGTGGAATTATCCGAGCAGCTCTAGGGTTCCTAGGAATCATCGCTGTAGTGATTATCTTGTACGGAGGTTTCATCTGGATGACGGCAACCGGAAGCCCAGAGAAAGTTCAGAAGGCACAGCAGATCATTGTCGCGGGTGCGATTGGTCTTGCAATCATCTTGTCAGCATGGGCAATCACGACATTCGTTGTCGGCTCACTGATCGGAGCTACAAGTTCAACAACAGTAGAATAAAGTTCTGGCAGCAAGTTTACTTGCTGCCATAACGTGAGTAGATATCCATGATGTCCCCTCGCGTTATGACTAGAACAACAAAACAAATCTTTACGGCCAGTCTGTCAGTAATCCTGGTGTCCGCAGCAATACCGGTGTTAGCTGTTCTAGACGCTACTACAACAGGATTATCCGCATCGGGAATAGCGGCAGGGCTAGGCGCTACGCCCACACCATTGCCCGTTATAATCGGTCAGTTGATAGCGGGATTCATTGGACTGTTGGGAGTCCTGCTCGCGGTCTATATGGTCTACGGTGGATTCCTCTGGCTTACGGCGTCGGGTGACCCAGACAGGGTCAAGAAGGCGCAGCACATTATAAGCAACACGGTTATCGGAATACTGATAGTCCTTGTAGCATTCTCGGCCGCTACATTCGTTATCACACAGCTTGGTAAAGCTTCAGGTGGTACACTGGTACCAACAGCAGCGCCTGCAGCAGAACCACAGTAAGCATTTCAATAGTCTTTCATAATTATTTAAAAAAATATGACACTAACACAACAAATCAGAACAGGCATCGCAGTCATCGGTCTCCTGGCGATGGGTGCAGCCTCCCTTCTCGCGGTACCAGCAAATGCTGGATTTACAGCAGGTGACCCAACAGCAGCACTAACCCAGTCAGCTACACAGACATCACTTGGTGGAGGACCAAACGACCAGATCTTTATCACGATAGGAAATATTGTGAACGTGGGTCTAGGATTACTCGGAATCATCTTCTTTGTCCTCATGGTCTACGCAGGATTCCTATGGATGACAGCACGAGGAAACCCAGACCAGGTCACCAAGGCGCAGACAATGATCACTCAGGCGGTGATTGGAATCATAGTTATCCTATCAGCGTTCGCGGTTTCATCGTTCGTGCTCAGCCAGCTGATCACAGCGACGAATACAACAGCTTAAATAGACAAAGAAAACTCGAGCATGTGCTCGAGTTTTTGTTTTGCCAAAAAGAAAAACGCCCCGTCCGGAGTAGCCGGAGGGGACGTGTTTCGTAGTACTCATCGCGAGCGCGTGGCCGCAGCTGCGACTTGCGACGGGTTGGCGAACGTCGCCAACCACTCGCTGATCGACTGGTCCAGAACATGCGTGGAGAAACCAGGGTCGCAGTCGAAGGTCCGACCGCGAATGGTTGCTCCACTCCAGAGGCCACCAATCTCACGCGATCCGTTGATTCGCAGCCCAACCGCAGAAGAGCCGTTCAATCGGGCCAGCGTGATGGTGGGGTAACCCCCAGAGAGCGGAGTGAAGAAGCACTCGCCCCCATCCGGCACCATCGG
>JABMPK010000048.1 GCA_013203725.1 Candidatus Uhrbacteria bacterium
GGCAAAGGATGCCGGAGCAGATATCATCGGAGATATTCAGATGATCGACGAAATCTCACAGAAGAAGTCTATCGACTTTGACGTGGCGGTTTCTACTCCAACAATGATGCCAAAGCTTGGTAAGATCGCTCAGGTTTTAGGACCAAAGGGACTTATGCCAAACCCAAAGACAGATACAGTTGGGATGGACATTGCAAAGATGATAACAGAGCAGAAAGGTGGAAAAGTCGCCTTCAAAAACGACAACACATCAAACGCACACGTTGCGATTGGTAAAGTAAGTTTTGGAGCGGAGAAGATCGCGGAGAACTTGGAAGTTGTGGTAGACGCTATAAAACGCGCTCGCCCGGCAACAGCAAAAGGGATCTACGTGAAGACAGCAACATTGACAACGTCAATGGGGCCGGGGATACGGTTTAGCGTAGAGTAAAAAGATTTTCAATAGACAAATTGGCAATTTTCAAGTGAATGAAAATTGGGCAATTGATCCAATCACCAAATCATTTGCAAATTTGCCAAATTGAATTTTGACAATAATGGGCCGGGGTCTGTTGACCCTGGTTTGTTTTTGGAGTAAGTTCGTGTTCGAGAGGAGGTAACGTGGACATAGCACAAGAAAGATGGTTTCTTGTCGCTGAGCGCGTCGGGAAACCTATTGCGTCGCTCGTTTGTAAGAGAGTCGATAAGCAGTTAGTACCAGGTATCGGAGAGTCTTTGAACCCGATGCAAACTCAAGACGAAGTTTGCGCGGGATTGATCAGTGAACAGGCTTCAGGAATTCTATCGGTCATCGCACTGGAGGCACGAGTACTAGACCTTCAACGTCAGATGCGCCGTTACGAAAACATTGTGTTGAACGCCGCGCTACAAGGCTCGGTGTACCAGCAGAATCTGGACCGTGGACAGCAGTGCCAGATCTTCCTGCCGAGGACGGCATCCGGAATGATTTGGTTGATCACTGCATCCGTGTCACTGTCGGTAAACCCTAGAACGGATGTCCTTATTGCCCCCTACGATCGAGAGCATCTGTCGGTCAGTCGAATACAGTCGGCGCGCCCGATGCCAGACTCAGTAAATCCAGTATCTACTCCGATGGGTATCGGCTATGTGCTGCTCAAGAAACGCGAAGACTTGGAATACGTCGCAGCGCAACTTGACCCAACAACATCAGACCTGTTGAGCGGACTCCATTACCTTTCCATGGCAACTGGAAGGGCTGCGGAAACCTTCGTGGCGATAAAACGCCTACTGGAAGAAGTCTTCTTGCTTGGATGCAAGTGGGAGAGGTGCTGCTCGGATAAATCGCAGAAATACAGATAACACAGCCTTGAATACACTTTGCGCGCCCCTACTCGGGGCGTCTATTTTTTTGTGGTAAAATGCTTTCATACTGTGGATAACTTTACTGGGCAGATGCGTAGTATAAGTTCCAGTGACCAATTACAAATGTCCAATGAAGTTCCAATTGTCAATGACCAAAATCTAGATCATTTGGACATTTGTCATTCATTGGAACTTGGACATTGTTAATTGGAAATTCCCTAACTTATGGCAATACTTACAAGAACCGACATCAAAAAAGAGATCTCGGAGGGGCGATTATCTTTCTCTCCCCCACTGGATCAATTCCAAATGCAGCCCCACGCAATCGACCTGCGTCTTGGGACAAAGTTTATGATTCCAAAGTCGTGGGAGATTACAGAAAAAGGTCGTGCTGCAATAAAAGTTGCAATCGACTCAGAGAGCTCGGACAGCGAATACGAGCAGATTGACCTGAAGCCTGGGCAATATTTTGAGATATTACCAGACGAGTTCGTGATCGCTACGAGTCTAGAGAACATAACGCTCAAGTCACCTAATCTGATGGCTATCCTGTTTCCTCGCACGAGCACGAATAGACGCGGACTCAATCTCTCACTATCAGGAATCATTGACACCGGTTATGAGGGCACGCTGATCTTCCCTATCAAGAACGAAACCAACCAGGTGATCCGCATCTACCCCGGAGAAAGAATCTGTCAGATCATCTTGCAGGAACTATCTGGGGATCTAACACCGGAAGAGGCTAACTTACACGGAGCGCAGGAGGCTAAGTATACGGAGGGGTCGAGTGGCTCATACAAGCTCGACAAGCAAGAAGAACGCGACGCCATAATCGCCGGAGAACTCGACTCACTCAAACAAAGCCACCGTATATGAACCGACCAAACTGGGACACATATTTCATGGATATAGCGAATGTCGTTGCAACGCGCGGAACGTGTGACCGCGCGCATGTTGGCGCTGTTATTGTGAAAGATAGACGAATAATTTCGACCGGTTACAACGGGTCGCCTCCCGGCATGGATCATTGCAGTGATGTTGGTCACCAATTAGAAGATGGTCACTGCATTAGAACATTGCACGGAGAAGAGAACGCGATCTTGCAAGCAGCTGTTGTAGGAGGATCGAGCACCAAGGGCGCAACTCTCTACACCACACACAGCACCTGCTACCTCTGTCTCAAGAAAGCGATCAGCGTTGGAATAACCAGGATCGTAGCCGGAATGCTCTACCGTGACCCAACAGTTGGCGAGATTTGCAAAAAAGTTGGCATAGAACTCGTATTACTCGAAGCAAAGGAAGGCCAGCTCATAGACGAGCTAACATTGGTGCAGCCTAACGAAGTCACGTCATAATATGAAACAATATCTTGAACTTCTTCAGAACATTCTAGAAAACGGCGAGGAAAAAGGTGATCGTACCGGGACTGGGACGATCTCGATTTTTGGGACGCAGACTAAGTACGACCTTCGCGAAGGCTTCCCTTTGGTCACGACCAAGAAGGTGAAATTCGAGGCTATCGTGCGCGAGCTTTTATGGTTTATTCACGGCTGCACGAACATCAACGATCAGAACCTTACCGACCACACTCCGATCTGGGACGCGTGGGCTGACGACGACGGAGAGCTCGGTCCTATCTACGGTTATCAGTGGAGAAACTGGGAGAAGTTTACTTGGAACGAGGAGACAAAAGGTTACGACAAGACGCACGTTGACCAGTTGATGAACGTAATCAATACTTTAAAAAATAATCCAGACTCTCGGCGCATTATCATAAGCGCATGGAACGTCGCAGATGTTCCACGGATGAACCTGCCGCCTTGTCACGCGTTCATGCAGTTCTACGTAGTGAACGGCCGGCTCGACTGCCAACTATACCAACGTTCAGCAGACACAGCTCTTGGGGTCCCATATAACATCGCAAGTTATGCAACACTTATGCATATCATCGCGATGGAGTGCGACTTAATACCTGGAATCTTTACGCACACGCTTGGTGATGCACACATATACTCAAACCACGTCGACGGAATCAAGGAACAGCTCACGCGCGAGCCACGCAAACTCCCAGAGCTAAAGATCGTAAAAAAGCCGATGCTCGACCTGACCATCGACGACTTCATGATAGAAAACTATACGCACGACAAGTACATCAAATTCCAAGTCGCGGTCTAGTAGGGACAGGTCGCGACCTGTCCGTTTCCAGCAAAACCCAGCTCGTAGGGGAGGGATTCTTCCGCTCGCGCTAGCGGTGCGAGCAATTGTAAATTGAAAATTATAAATCAAGATTCA
>JABMPK010000049.1 GCA_013203725.1 Candidatus Uhrbacteria bacterium
ATCATTGCAATTGCATTGGCCGTGTACTTTGTTGCGGGCGCATCGTGGAAGCATCTTCTGTTTATGGGTGGTGGTGGATCTGCGCTATTCTTCTTGCTGATTAGGTTGGCTCCGTACAGAGCCGCGCGCTTCACAACCTTCCTGCATCCCGAGCTCGACCCCCAAGGTGTTGGCTATCATATTAACCAAGCGATGTTGGCTATTGGCTCCGGTGGAGTCTTTGGGCTTGGTTATGGACACTCGCGGCAGAAGTTTCAGTATCTTCCTGAGGTTGCGGGGGACTCTATATTTGCGGTCATTGCAGAGGAGCTTGGATTTATAATATCGACTGCGCTCATATTGCTTTACGTATTCTTTGCAAGACAAATGTTGAGGCTCGCAAACAACGCGCCTGACAAGTTTAGTAAATATGTTGTAGTGGGCGTGATGGTGTGGATAGTCTTTCAGGCCTTTGTGAACATAGCTGCTATGCTTGGATTGATGCCTATCACTGGAATTCCGTTACCATTTGTTAGTTATGGTGGAACGTCGATGGTTGTGATGTTAGCGGCAATGGGGATAGTGCTGAACATCAGCAAGTATCGGAAAAACGCATAAACCTGATATAATCAGACCACTATGAAAATACTCCTTTCTGGAGGTGGGACACTAGGTCCTGTCACTCCGCTGCTCGGTCTTGCTGAGTACTGGCGTGGACGGAACGACAATGTTGATCTTGTCTGGGCGGGGACCACTAAAGGTCCGGAGGGTCCGTTGATTGTTGCGAATGATATTCGTTTCATTTCGATCGCGAGTGTAAAGATTCCTAGGTACGCAACTCCATACTGGATTGTGATGCCGTTCTTGGGATTATATGCGTTTATTGAATCGTGGAATCTGTTACGAGTCGAGAGACCCGACGTTATAGTGACGGCCGGCGGTTATGTTAGCGTGCCGTTGGTAGTTTTGGGACGCGTTATGGGAATTCCAAGTTGGGTTCACCAGCAGGATGTCTTGCCAGGACTCGCAAACAAGATAATGTCTAAGTTTGCGCGCAGAGTTTCTGTGACGTTTGATTCTTCAAAAGATTTGTTTCCATCGTCAAAAACCGAGGTTACAGGCAACGCCGTAAGGGCATGTGTGGCAGCAGGTGATCGAGACAGTGGGTTTCGTAAGTTTAATTTGAGCCCTGACCGCAAGACTATCTTGGTACTTGGTGGTGGAGGGGGATCTAGTTGGATAAACGAATCTGTTTCTGCATTAGCTGGGAATCTTACAGAAAATTGGCAGGTGCTCCACATAACAGGTAGCGATAAGTATGAGTCTGTGGAGGTAGAGAATCCTCACTATACTGTAGAGCCTGTAATTCACGATGGAATGGACGATGCGTATGCGATTGCCGATGTTGTAATTTGCAGAGCAGGTCTTGGAACAATGACGGAGCTTGCACTTGTTGGAAAGCCCGCGATTGTAATCCCGATGCCAGATTCGCATCAGGAGATGAACGCGTTTCAGTTGTTTGAGCACCAGGCGGCGATCGTGGTCGATCAGACCGAGACTACGCCTCAGATTTTGTTTAATACGATAAAGCACATCATGGACGACGAGAACTCGCAGATGCGATTGGTCGCAAACCTCAAGCTCACATTCCCGAAAGACGGTACAAAGAAGATCGCGGATGGTGTGTTGAGCCTTGGCAACGCTTTGGCGAATTCATGGAAGCGTGACAGTAAGAAGAAAAAGGTTGTTGGAGAGGGGAGAGGGAGTTTGAAAGATCACGTGGATCAGATGTTTGGTGAGGATCATGGGGCGGAAGAGCTGGAAGACGCTGACACTGGGGTTGCGGCTGGGGAACATGGGTCGTATTCGACCGATAAGACCTATGAGCAGGAGGTCTCTCTGGAAGTTCCGGTTGAAGATGACGAGCCGGTTGGTGCGGTTGGTATGTCTATAAAGGAACAGGTTGCGCGTGCTTTGAAGGGTAAAACTATCACAATAGAGGAGGGGGACGAGGAGAGTCCGTTTGAAGTTAAGGATTTGTAGGTAAACGCCCGGGCGAGAGTCGGGCGTTTTATTTTCAATAGACAATTTAGCAATTTTCAAATGAATTTAAATTAGATCAATGTCCCATTCGGCGAATCACTTGAAAATTGCCAAATTGCTGAATTGAAATTTAAACACCAAAATAAAAACCCTAACATTTCTGTTAAGGTGTTTACCCTGGTGTGCCGGGCGGGGCTCGAACCCGCGACCTTGGGCTTAAAAGGCCCCTGCTCTACCAGCTGAGCTACCGGCACATACATGTGTAATTTTGCGAACGAGAGAAGTGTAGCAGAAAGTGGGGTTTATGTAAACCCATGGCGAGAATGGCGAAAGAATCAATTTTATGACTCATTTTAGTATAACCGTCCCTATTGTGCCGCGCAAAGAGAAAATTCTAGTCTTGAAGACTTTACTTCTTCCCAATTTGATAATTCAGTCCATACACTAGCAGCGTTACTGGCTGGTGTTACACTCATCTGTCCAATATCTGCAGTGCCACCTCTGCGAGTCGTGTACGGATATCCAGCTTCATCCAATTTACCAAAGAGTCGTTGTTCCATGTTGATATCGGATGTTACATTGACGCTCGATATATCCGAACGACAGTCAGCCGACCTAAGGCGTGGTCCTACGATCGCCATATAGCCAAATACTGCTGACGCCATCAGTATAAGTGTTAGCGCGGTAGATATTACAATTTTTTTTGAAAAGCTTTTCATTGCACAATTATACCATCAACTTAGGATAATGGTTTATAGTTTTGACATTGCAGTAAAAACGAAGACCCATCAAGAAATCTTGATTGGTCTTCGTTGTCTAAATTCGCAGATCACGGTAAAAATTTTCACGGCTTGCTATCAGTATAACAAGCACATTCTTTTTGACCATATAAGCTACTCTGTAATGTACTCCGGCAGAGGTGAACTTATGGGATCGTATAAGTTTGAGCTTACCTACGAGCAGCTTTCCAATTTTGGGATTTTTAGCTATCCGATCTAATTCTTCAATAATAGCTTTTTTAAGCGGCGACTTTGCTTTCCTTATGAACTTATGCGGTTGACGCAGTAACTGAATCTCCACATTACTTAAGAGATTCAACCAGAGAGTACGACTCTCCTGTTTCATTGTAGTGTTCAAGTTCGCAAAGAATGAACTCTTCTTCTTTCTGCTGAAGTGTCATTTTTGCGGAAAGGAAGAATTGAAGAGCTTGGTTAACTAGTGCGCTTTTATTCTTAGCTTTGAGCAATGCTTTCCAATTTTTCTCATTGAAGGAAATTGTAGTGCGAGATGCGGGCATATATAATTTGATTACGATCATAGCGTATCGTAATTATTGCGTAGAGTCAAACATAAAAAAACACGCCTCCCGAGAGATATCGGGGGCGCTTTTTGCATTTCAATGCTGAGTGTCGCTTCTACTCGGCGGAGTGTAGTCCCAGATGCGCCAGGGCGGCGCGAATGTTGGGATTGTCCATGCTCTGTCCGAGCGAGAGCGTGTACTTGGGAAGATCACGCTCTTCTTCGAGCTCTGCCAGCACTTCCTTGATCTCGTTGAGAGACTTGCGACCAAAGTTCTTGGTTTTGAGCAGGTCGGCCTCGGTCTTGACTACCAGCTGCACCAGGAACCTGCACTCTGCGTTCTGCAGGGAGTTCGCCGTGCGTACTGACAGATCGAGTTCGTCCAGGTTTACGCACATGGCTTGCATGACATTGCCAACGTAATTCCAGGACACCGCGTGCAGGTCATCCAGATCAGCTCGGAGCACCGGTCTCATCTTACCGGTGTGCGTGGCGAGCCACACGAGCAGCGCGTCTGTTCCCGACATTTCCGAGCCCTGGAGCGTGGCGACGTCAGGATCGTCGTCGGTATGGATCAACCCAATGGTGGGGTGATCGGCCAGGGCCTTTGCAGCCTCGGTCTTCTTGTTTGCGAGCTCAATGCTCAGCTTGCCGGGGCTCATTTGGCTGTGGTCAACACCATTCGCGAATGGATCAAGGTAGCGCCGGTTTCTCGGATGCCTCAACTTGCGCAGGGCTTTCGCCTCAACCTGTCGAATACGCTCACGCGATACAGGGGAGCCTGCTACCCCTGCATTGAATTCGTCAGCCACCTGTTCGAGCGTGTGCGAACGCTCGTAGGGCGGTAGCCCGAATCGCATGTTGATCACCATTGTCTGTCGTGGCGTGAGTGTGCCTACCACGTTCAGCACGTGGTTGGTCAGCTCCTCACCTTCTCCAAACGTAATTCCTCGACGAGTTCCAATAGAGAGTCGCCGCCGGAGCTCCGCGCGTAGCTGGTCGGAGTTCTTGATGATGACCCTACCGAATCGGATGTCGGTCATGAGCGTTCTCCAAATCTCAAGCTCCAGCACTACACCCGAGCACTCTCCGTAAACGGCTGCGAAGAAGCTACCCACGTTGGTCTGGTTGTAGCTTTCGGGACGCGCCATCTGGTAGGCGAAGTCTGCGAGCATTGTGAACTCATGCCTGATCGCCGGCAGCTCAAGGATTCCCTCGAGAACCGCCATCTCCTCTGACGCCAGCGCATGCTGTGCCGCCGTAAGGAAGAACGTGACGGCTTTCTGGTAGTCCATCCCACGCTCAACATGAACCTCAAATCCTTCCCTGCGCAGAACATTGATGTCGTTTGCCGTACCTGACTTGAGTCCGAGCACTTGATCCGACTGCGCAAACGTGACACCGGCCTCGTTGATGAGGGCGAGCACCTTTCCGCGACGGATCTCCAGCTCTCTCTGCTTCTCCGTGCTAACTGGCATTGTTGCCTCCGTTTCTGTATCGACAGGATTGTAAAGCCTTGCCTATTTTGATTGTTCAAAGAATAACAACTGATGTATGAGTATCATTATTTTGATTTAGTGTCAATGATAATGGCATGTTAAATGTTAGAAGTAAGGACTTTGCGAATTCTAGTTCCTATTGCCCCACCCCGAGGTGAGCGAGTACTTGGTTGGGTGATTTATAGTTTAAGTTCTTCCGTGGTCTGTTGTTGAGCTTTGTTTCTATGTCTTTTATGTATTGGTC
>JABMPK010000005.1 GCA_013203725.1 Candidatus Uhrbacteria bacterium
AAGCAGCAGAACATTGAGGCAAAATTCAACACAGAAGACGGCAGCGTACAGCTTTGGGACGTAAAGACTGTTGTTGAAGATCAGGAAGTAGAGCCAGAGCCAGAGGAAGAAGAATTTGATGAATTTAAACGACCACCACAGCGCGATATTGAAGAAGAGATCGCGGCCGACGCTGAGAAGAAGTTCAACCCGAAGACGGAGGTGATGGTGAAGGACGCACAGGGGTTGCAGAAAGACTCCGTTATTGGCGATGTTATTCGCACCGAGCTTGAAGTTGTCGGTGAGTTTGGACGTATGGCCGCTATGACCGCAAAGCAAGTTATCACGCAGAAGTTGCGCGAGGCTGAGCGTGAGGTTTTGTACAACGATTTTAAAGACAACGAGGGAGAGGTTATTGTTGGGATGGTTCAGCGACGAGAAGGTCGCGTAATTTTGGTAGACATCGGTCGCGGTACTGCGATCATGCGGTCAGAGGATCAGGTGCCAGGAGAGCGATACGCGCCGGGCGACAGAATCAAGGTGTTCTTGAAGTCTGTGAGTCTTGGTTTGCGAGGTCCAGAGATTCTTGTGTCGCGAACGGCACCAGAGCTGGTACTCGAATTGTTCAAGGTAGAGATCCCGGAGATTGCAGACGGTACTGTGAACATCGAGGGAATATCTCGAGAGGCTGGATCACGATCCAAGGTCGCGGTTTCTTGCGACGATGAGGGGATCGATCCTATTGGTGCATGTATAGGGCAGCGTGGAGCACGAATTCAAACAATCATATCGGAGCTTGGCGGAGAGAAGGTAGATATTATTGAGTACGATGGCGATGTTGGAGTGTTTATCATGAACGCGCTCGCTCCTGCTAAAGTTTCTGGTGTAGAGCTAGACGAAGACGAGAAGGTCGCGACGGTTACCGTGGACAATGACCAGTTGTCTTTGGCGATTGGTCGTGGCGGACAGAACGTTCGGCTTGCTGCACGACTTACAGACTGGAGAATCAACGTTGCTGAGGAAGGTGGAACCATTAAGGGATCATCTGAAGGTGCGGTTGAAGTTAAAGAAAAGGAAGTTGGAACAATGAAGGGAAAGAAGTTGGAAGTAGAGGCAGATGAGCAGATTGAAAGGGTGAAAATTGAGGAGAAGATGGAAGAGCTTGATGCGGAGGAAGATGGAAACGAGGCCGTTGGCGAGGTTGTGGATGACGAGTTGCTAGAAAAAGAGGGTGCAGAAGATGGGATGGATGCTGATCAGTTGCCAACCACTGTGATGGACGAGCAGGATGAGGAGGTGTCACTTGATAAGGCGGAAGAGCCTGCTGTAGAGGACGCAGAGTAGTATGGGAATCTTTTTTACCCTGATGACTCAACCGATGTTCAACGCGCTTATCGGGATTTACAACGTAGTTCCCGGAGACTTTGGAATTGCGATTGTGATTTTGACGGTTTTGATCAAGCTAATACTTTGGCCGTTAACTGGAAAGTCTTTGGAATCGCAAAAAGCGATGCAGGAGATTCAACCGAAGCTTGATGAGTTGAAAGTAAAATTCAAGGACGACAAGGAGGGGCAGGCAAAGGCCACGATGGCGCTTTACAAGGAGGAGAAAGTGAACCCGTTTTCATCTTGTCTACCATTGATCGTGCAGTTGCCAATTTTGCTCGCGCTGTTTAACGTTTTGCGAAGAGGCGCGACTGATCCGGAGCTCATGGCATCTTTGTATGGGTTCATACAACAGCCAGAGATTATTCATAATGTATTCATCGGACTCATTGATCTATCTGAACGAAGTATCCCGCTTGCGATACTCGCTGGAATCGCGCAATATGTTCAGGCTAAGATGTTGGAGTCACGTCGGCCACCCAAGGATCTTGCAAAGAAGGAGGGTGCAAAAGATGAGGCGATGGCGGCCACGATGGCAAAGTCGATGACATACACTATGCCGTTGATTACCGTTGTCTTTGGAGCGACGCTACCAGGAGGAGTAGCTTTGTACTGGTTCACATCAAACGTGATCAGCGTGATTCAGCAATACCTGGTATTCCACAAAAAACCTAAAACTTCCTAGATATGCAAGACCTTCTCCGCACCGTTGCGTACTTTACGAGTACTGGACAGTCACTGTCAGCATTTGATGTGTGGCAGTATCTGTACCAACCCGTAAAATCGTGGACGGTCGGAGAGGTTGCACTTGCGTTGGAGGACGCCCGAGCGCTATCAGAGCGCGACGGGCGTTTTGTGTTGAAAGGTCACGAGGAGATTTTTGACAATGAACACCACATGTATCTGGATTCAGATCGCAAATTCAGGAAGGCTCGGCGGATTGCATCTATGGTGTCTTTAATCCCCGGAGTGCGAGCTGTATCCGTATGCAACTCGCTTGCCTGGGAGTCTACAAAGGAGAAGAGCGATACCGACTTCCTGGTTGTATGTAAACCTGGGCACCTTTGGCTTGCTCGTTTTCTAGCAGTCGGCCCGCTGATACTGCTGAAGCGCCGCCCGGGTGAGCGATCTCGTGATCCTGTGGACTTTACGTTCTTTGTTTCGGACCGTGCAATGGACTTGTCCAAATTAGCGATCGAAGGCGATGATCCGTACTTGGCTTACTGGGTAGCGTCCCTCGTTCCATTGATCGACGACGGGGTAATGGAAAAGTTTTGCAATGAAAATGAGTGGGCGTACAGGATTTTGCCAAATGCAACACAACGCCAGGTTGCGCGGTTTAGAAGACCTCGAGCTTGGTCTATGCCGTTTACGATCTCGAGCGAGATCTTGAAATCGAGCGAAGGTATTGCAAAGAGGTTGTCGGAAAAACGGTTCCCAACACAAATTCGTGAGCAGATGAACAAATCGAGTCATGTTATTGTGAACGACGACATGTTAAAATTTCATGTACACGATGACCGTGTACAAATACGTGATAATTGGAAAAAGCTATATGAACAACTTTCGTAAACCACTTTTAGTACTGTTTCTTCTAATGCTCCCATGGCAAACGCGATGGATATTTGGTGAAACATTGGTAGGAGGCGATCCGAGCGAGTACGGGAGACTGGGAGTTTATGTGTTTGACATTGCATTGATCGCGTTCTTGGCAGCATCGAACCATCTGTTCTCCATGAATACGTGGCAACATCTTGCAAAGAACAAGATGTGGAAGATCGCATTTAGTTGTATTGGGGCCGCAGTCGGACTCTCGTTCCTGTCCGCATTCTGGGCACAGCAACCACAGGTCGCGTTGCTGATGTCGGCGCATCTTGGACTCGCAGCGATGCTGTTCTATGTGTTAGTAGTTGACGAAGAGATTTCTGTTGACCTTGTGTTGGCA